>NZ_JBFBBA010000021.1:0-137374 GCF_040682455.1 Streptomyces sp. NPDC051183 | reverse complement strand
CGCACGCTTCGCCCGCCGACCGAAACCACCCGAGATACCCAGCCAGGTCTGGATCAACGACCCAGCCAAACGCAGAGAACCCGAACCACAAGGTTTATAGCACCACAAACGTCTCATTTGACTTGACAACTACCGATCCGAGACGATGCCATGCGCCTGACAGTACGGCTGGGCGTTCCGGCCCCGTACCTCGAAATCAGGTCAGAGCGAGCCCGTAAGCCTCAACGACAAACATGCTTTATAGTTCAACCATCGCCCCGCATATACGGCCTGCTCACGAACGTCGAGCCGACCCGGTGCCCGCTCACCACGGCCGCCGACACACCGCCCCCGTCCGGCGGCCCTCCGTCGGGGGCTGGCGCCTACCCCCCGTGCGCGCCAGCCCCCCACCTCCGCTCCAACGGCACCCACACCGCCACCCAGTCGGTGGAGGCCAGGGTTCGGAACGAACCCGGGGCAGGGAGCACCTGTTCAGTCGAGGACAGCGGTGGCTTCGACCTCGACGAGGTGCTCGGGTACGTCCAGTGCTGCGACACCGAGCAGCGTGGCAGGGGGTGTCGCTGTGACTCCCAGCTTCGCGGCCGCCCGACCGAGCCCCTCCATCAGCAGGGGCAGCTTGTCGGGGGTCCAGTTCACGACGTAGACGGTCAGTCTCGCCACGTCGTCGAAGGAGGCGCCGACTCCGGTCAGGGCGGTGGCGATGTTGTAGTAGCACTGCTCGACCTGAGCGGCGAGGTCACCCTCCCCGACCGTGACACCGCCGGCATCCCAGGCGACCTGTCCGGCGATGAAGAGGAGTTTCGACCCGGTCGCGATCGACACCTGCCGGTAGGCGTCGATCTCCGGCAATCCGTTGGGGCTCACCAGGGTGATGGCCATGCTGCCCGCCTCCATTGCGCCTTGAGCGCCCGTGAGCTCGCTTTCGTCGAGCACCGACACGTCGCTCTCTTGTGGTTACTCAGGAACCGTAGGAGAGTGAGCGCTGACATGGAAGAAAGCACTTTTCGGTGACTGGGGAACCTCATGGTGACCAAGCAGTTCACGGGCTCGCCCGACGAAGCAGACCTCAGGCGCGCGGACTCCCTCGCGCGGGAGATCTTCTCGGACGTCGCCAACAAATGGGCGCTCCTGATCATCGAGGCCCTGGGAGAGCGGACCCTGCGGTTCGGCGAGCTGCGGGACGAAGTCGAGGGCATCAGCCACAAGATGCTCACCCAGAACCTGCGCATGCTGGAGCGCTACGGCCTGGTCGAGCGGACGGTGCACCCCGTCGTGCCTCCGCGGGTCGAGTACACCCTCACCGAGCCGGGTCAGGCCCTGCGGGTGACGATCGACGGACTGTGCGACTGGACCCACCGCTACCTCGGTCACATCGAGGCATCCCGCCACCGCTTCGACGCCTGAGAGGCTGACCCTGCGGCCGGGTGACGACCAGAACGTGCCCATCCGTGGTCAGGCGCAGCTCCCTCCACGGACGGCTCCACTGCGGCAGGTAGCCGAACTCCCACAGGCGAAGGCGGCTCAGCGCCGTCGGGGACCAGCTTCACCTGGTGCTGGCCGGCGGCTGGACGGTGATTGTGCAGAGGCGCTTGGTGGCACGGGTCAGGGCTACGTACAAGTCCCTTTCCCCGCCGGGGCGGGCCGTGTTGATCTCCTCGGGGTTCATGACGACGACCCCGTCGAATTCCAGGCCGCGTGCTTCGGACGCCGGAACGATGCGTGCGTGGTGAGCGATGCCTTGGGCCGTCAGTTCGCTCACCCTGGTGTCCGCGCAGATCACTCCCAGAAGCTCGCCCGGGTGCGCGGTGTTCTGGGCGCGGAGCTCCTGAACGACGGCGTTGACCAACCCGTCCGGAGGTGTGGTCACCGTGCGAGGGCTCTCACCGCATCGCAGTGACCGTGTGGGCTTCTGGTCCGGAGCGATCCTCGTGAGCAGGTCCCGGACGCTCTCCAGGATCTCCTGCGTGGTGCGGTAGCTGACGGTCAGGTCGTGCAGTTTGAACCGCGGTCCGACGTGGGGGCCGAGTGCTTCCTTCCAGTCGCGTGCTGTCGCGACCGGGCCTGCCTGGGCGAAGTCACCCACCAGCGTCATCGCCCTTGCCGGGCAGCGGCGGACGATCATCCGCCACTGCATGGCGGTCAGTTCCTGGGCCTCGTCGACGACGACGTGCCCGTACGTCCGCTCCGGCGGGCCGTCGATGAGGCTCGCCGCCTCGTCCAGCAACGGCACATCGGCATCGGTCCACGGATCGTCCGGACCGCGCAGCAGGAGGGACCGCTCCTGCCCGGTCAGGCGGGGCAGGCGCTCGGCGAGAGCGCCGGCGTTCGTCAGGAGCGCCTTCACGAGGTCACCGGGTACCAGCCGCGGCCACAACGCCTCGACCGCTCGGTCGACGCCGGCGGCGTCGTCGTCGAGGAGATCGGCTCGGATGGCGTCCAGGTCCAACTCGTGGGCCGGACCCGAGTCGGCCGCACCTTCGGCACGGCGCTGGGCGGCTCCCGTGAAGCGGTCGAGGTTGAGGCCCGTCACCCTTTCGGTATCGGCGTCGATCTGCTCCAGGAGGTCGCCCATGTCTCGTTGCATCGCGTCGGTGACGGCGTCGACCAAGAGTTCTTTGAACACCTGGCGCGCGGGGTTGTGCCCCAGTACGGCTGCCACGGCGGCGTCGCGTGCCGTGGCGACTTCCTCGGCGGACAGGTGAACCAGTTCCTGTCCGACCCGCACGGTGAAGTCACCGGCAGGGGCTTGGTGGACGCGTAGGAGGCCGGACAAGGCGTCGGCGAGGTCGGAGCTGCCCTTGAGACGCGCCGTATCGAACGGGTCCACCGTGTCCGTGGAGACTTCGGCCAGTTCCCGGCAGGTCGCCAGAACGACGTCGTTCTCTCCGAGCGAGGGAAGGACCTGGGAGATGTAGTCGAGGAACCGGGCGTTCGGGCCCACCACCAGGACACCCTCCTCTGCGGCGCGCGGGAACGCGTACAGGACGTAGGCCGCCCGGTGCAGGGCGACCACCGTCTTGCCGGTGCCGGGCCCGCCCTGCACCACGGTCACCCCGCGGTGGGTGGAGCGGACGATCTCGTCCTGCTCGGCCTGCAGCGTCGCGACGGCCGTGTGCATCCTGCCGGTACGCCGTGCCGACAGAGCCTCGGTCAACGGGCCGTCCACCACGACGTCCTCGTCCGTCGGGGCGGTCCCGTCCAGCAGTTCGTCGCTCACCGAGACGACCGTGCGCTCTTCGAGGCGCAGGTGCCGGCGCCGCCGCAGGTCCATCGGGTGGGCCGGTGTCGCCTCGTAGAAGGGCCGCGCCGCGTTCGCGCGCCAATCCACGAGCAGGGGCAGGTCATCCGCCTCCGTATGCAGTCCGATCCGCCCGATGCGCAGAGCCGTGCCATCCGTCCGGTCGATGCGCCCGAAGACCAGCCCTTTCTCGGCGCCCTCCAGCCGGCCGATTTCCTTGGCCAGACGCTCGGCGGCGATTTCTCTCTCGTATGCCTCACCGGCGCTTTCCGCCGGGGCCTTCAGCGCACTCGCTCGGCGTATCCGCGCCTCGGAAAGCCTCTCGGTGAGCAACTCGTATAAGGAGGACACATAATCCCGCTCCGATTCAACCTCACGCACAGCGGGATCATCAATTTTCGACAAAAGAGGGCTCCTTCGGTTCGAGCCACACCATACGGTCAAAGTTTCCGAAAGGTAAGTCTTGACTTACCTGGTGAAGCTATGGCCCTACGACTGAATCCATGGCGGCTGACCGTTTGGCGCATCACGCATTCCGCCGCTCCGCATTTCGATAATTGCGCTCCCGATGCCCGTCTGCCTTATGGCCCCAAGTCGAAGGTCGTTGGGCGCCGCCCGCACGCAGGCGCGAGCTACGCGACTGCTGCTACGGCTCGATCAGGCCGACGCGGATCGCGTAGCGGGTGAGTTCGAGGCGGTCGCGCAGGCCGAGTTTTTGGAGCAGGTTCGCGCGGTGGCGCTCGACGGTCTTGGGGCTGATGACGAGGAGGTCGCCGATCTCCTTGGAGCTGTGGCCCTCGGCGACGAGCTTGAGGATTTCCTCCTCGCGTTCGGTGATGGGCCGCTCCGGGATCGGGCCGCCGGTGCGGGCGCGGTCGAGGTAGGTGCGGATGAGGGTGGTCTCCGCACCGGGGTAGATGAACGGTTCGTCCCGTAGCGCGGCGCGGCAGGCTTCGACGAGGTCGCGGTCGGCGACGGACTTCAGGACGTAGCCCGATGCGCCGGCGCGCAGGGCCTCGAAGAAGTACTGCTCGTTGTCGTACATGGTGAGCATCAGGATCCGCAGTTCGGGGCGTATGCGGGCGAGTTCGCGGGCGGCTTGCAGGCCGGTCTGGCGGGGCATGGCGATGTCGAGCACGGCGAGGTCGATGTCGAGGGAGCGGGCCTGGGTGACGGCTTCGGCTCCGTCGGCGGCCTCGGCGACTACGGTTAGGCCGGGTTCCGCGTCGAGGATGAGGCGTACGCCGCGGCGGACGAGGGTGTGGTCGTCGGCGAGGAGGATGCGGGCGGGTCTGGGGCCGGGCTGGATCATCGGGTGGCCCTCGTGGTGTCGGTGGTCTCGGTGGTCTCGGTGGTCTCGGTGGTCTCGGTGATGTCAGTGGTGTCCGGGACTTCGAGGCGAACCTGGGTGCCGCCGTGCGGGCCGGCGCCGAGGTGGAGTTCGGCGCCGATGAGCAGGGCGCGTTCGCGCATGCCGCGGATGCCGGCGCCCTCGGGTGTGTCCCCGAGGCCGTGTCCGTTGTCGCGGACCAGCAGGCCTACGCCGCCGCGGGGCAGGGGGCGCAGGTGCACCTCGACGCGGGTGGCGCCGGAGTGGCGGGCGGCGTTGGTCAGGCCTTCCTGCGCGACGCGGTAGAGGACGAGCTCCGTAGCCGGGTCCAGGTGGGGCAGGCCGGGAGTGATGTGGGCGACGGCACCCAGTCGTGGGGTGGTGAACTCACCTGCCAGGGAGCGCAGCGCACTGTGGAGGCCGAGTTCCTCCAGGACGCCGGGGCGCAGGCGGCGGGCGATGCGGCGGATCTCGTCCAGGCTCGCGCGGGTCGTCTCCTGGGCCTGGTGCAGGTCGGTGCGGACCGGCTCGGGGGCGCGGTCGGCGGCGTGCTTGAGCTGGAGGAGGACGGCGGTGAGGGTCTGGCCGATCTCGTCGTGGAGCTCTTGGGCGATGCGTTTGCGTTCGGCTTCCAGTGCGGTGAGCACCCGGCCGCTGCTGGTGGCGCGTTCGGCTTCGAGCCGGTCGAGCATGGCGTTGAAGGTCTGGGTGAGTGCGGCGATCTCCCCGCCGCCGCTGACGGTCGGGCGGGTGGCGGGTTTGAGGAGGTCGGCCGTGGCCATGGCCCGGTGAAGGCGGGCGAGCGGGGCCAGGCCGACTCTGAGGAGGATCGCGTTGATGACCAGCATCGCGGCCAGTCCTCCGAGCAGCACGAGCGCCTCTGCGAACAGGACCGGCGTGGAAACGGTGACCGGGCCCAGCAGCAAGGCCACCGCCAGGGCCAGTACACCGGCGTTCAGGAGGAAGATCCGCCAGTACAACGACACGGCCACACGCCTTTCCAGCCGGTCCCCCAGCATCCGACAAGGCCCGGCCGTCACCCCGTCTCCAGGTGCTCTGAACTGCGACGGAGCCCACTTCCCCGCCCCATCCTCACGCGGAGGGGCGGGCGCTGTCCATCCGTGCCGACACCCATATTTCGGAAACGGGAAAAGTGGCACGATGGGCCCGCCGAGCGGCCCTTCTCCTGCCCGGGAACGAGCGTCCGCCGTAGCGCCATCACGTACGAAAGCGAACACGAGGGGGACAGCTGTGCCTGCTCCACGGATGAGCACCACGCCACTGCCCGGCATCGGGGTCCAGTACGACCTCACCACCCGCGAACATCGGCACCTGTCCGTGGTCGCGCACCGGGACGGCACCCGGACGGTGAACCTCTACCGGGCCGATGACCCCGACGCCTGCGCCCAGTCCCTGCACCTGACGGGTGCGGAGACGGCCTCCCTGATCGACGCCCTGATGCCCGCGCACCACAGCCCCAACGTGCTGCACACCACCGACCTGGGACTGGTGGCCGAGCGGATCGAGCTGTCCGGGCACTCGTACTGGAACGGCCGGGTACTGGGCGAGACGCGGATGCGGACCGAGACGGGCGTTTCGATCGTGGCCGTGCTGCGCCGGGCGGAAGCTCGCCCCTCCCCCGCACCCGACTTCCGCCTCGCCGGCGGGGACACCCTCATCGTGATCGGCACCCGCGAGGGCGTCGACGCGGCAGCCTCCATACTCGGACGGGAGTGATCGCCTGTGCACTCGGCTGTCTTCCTGATCGAGTTCGGCGCGATCATCCTCGGCCTGGGTCTGCTGGGTAGACTCGCCGGCCGCTTCCACTTCTCCCCCATACCCCTCTACCTGCTGGCAGGTCTCGCCTTCGGCACCGGCGGGCTTCTGCCGATGGGCGCGAGCGAGGAGTTCATCGCGATCGGCGCCGAGATCGGCGTCATCCTCCTGCTGCTCATGCTGGGCCTGGAGTACACGGCCAGCGACCTGGTCTCCAACCTGAAGACCCAGTACCCGGCCGGGCTGGTCGACTTCGCCCTGAACGCCGTACCCGGCGCCGTGGCCGCGCTCCTGATGGGCTGGGGTCCGGTCGCCGCCGTGGTCCTGGCCGGGGTCACCTGGATCTCGTCCTCCGGCGTCATCGCCAAGGTCATGGGCGATCTCGGCCGCGTCGGCAATCGCGAGACCCCCGTCATCCTGTCCATCCTGGTCCTCGAAGACCTGGCCATGGCGGTCTACCTGCCGATCATCACCGCCCTCCTCGCCGGTGTCAGCCTCGCTGCCGGCAGCGCGACCCTGGCCATCGCCCTCGGCGTCGCCGGTGCGGTCCTGTTCGTCGCGGTCCGCTACGGACGCCACATCTCCCGCTTCGTCTCCAGCGACGACCCCGAGAAGCTCCTGCTCGTCGTCCTCGGACTGACCCTGCTCGTGGCCGGCATCGCCCAGCAGCTCCAGGTCTCCGCCGCGGTCGGAGCGTTCCTCGTCGGCATCGCGCTCTCCGGGGAGGTCGCCGAGGGCACGCACGCCCTGCTGAGCCCGCTGCGAGACCTGTTCGCGGCCGTATTCTTCGTGTTCTTCGGACTGCACACCGACCCCGCGAGCATCCCGCCCGTCCTGCTGCCCGCCCTCGCCCTCGCCGTGGTCACCGCGGGTACGAAGATCACAACCGGGTACTGGGCGGCCAAGCGGGCAGGCGTCGGGGTCAAGGGGCGCTGGCGGGCCGGCGGCACGCTCGTGGCCCGCGGCGAGTTCTCGATCGTCATCGCCGGCCTCGCCGTCACCGCCGGCATCGAACCCGCCTTGGGCCCGCTCGCCACCGCGTACGTTCTGATTCTCGTCGTGATCGGGCCGCTCACCGCCCGCTACACCGAACCCGTCGCCGCCTGGATCGGCAGCAGCCGCAACCCGCCGGAGACCGCCACCCTGGCCGCGGTGCCCACGCAGCCGGGATCCCGCGAGGACCTCAAGGACCAGGCCCAGGATCCGGCCGGCCGTGCGTGAGCGAAGACCGAGTCCGGCGGGGCCCGTTGTGTAGAGCCCAGGAGGGCCGGGACCTGTCCCCGGAGGGGCAGCATCCCGGCCAACACGGCTAGCGCCTGCTGGTGGCCCGACGGCGCGGCGTCACTTCAGGTGTCGGGTGAAGAACTGGGCCGCGGCGTCCCCCGCGAACTGCGGGACGCCGGTGTGCCCGCCCATATTGGCGTGCAGCGTCTTCTCCTTGGAGCCGAAGGCGTCGAACAGGTCCAGGGCCGCCTGCCGGTCGTTGCCTTCGTCGTCCCACTGCAGCAGGACGTGCAGAGGGATGGTGACGCGGCTCGACCACCGCCAGCCGGGTCCCGATGGAGATCACTCCCCCCGAGTACCCGACCGGGCCGCCGATCTCCGGCAGCGAGAGGAGGGCGTCCAGAGCGGCGACGACAGGACGCCCGGCTGCCACCGCTCGGACGTCTCCGAGATCACCGCGGTACGGGGTACGGCCTTCGCCTCCAGCACCGTCAAGAGGGTCTACAACCTGGCCTGTTCCGGCGCGACGAGCGACGATGTCGTCAGCCGCCACCACAAGGAGCAGACGCCGCAGATCCAGCAGCTGGACGCACTCGTCGGCCGAAACCCCAAGTCGCTGGCGTTCGTGGTGATCTCCGTCGGCGGCAACGACCTCGATCTCGCGGGGACCATGGCCAAGTGCGGCGAGTCGTGGAAGGCCAGCGAGTACTGCTCGACCAACACGGCCATCACCGGCCCGCTCACCGAGAACATCCGGTCGTTGAAGCCCAAGGTCACGTCCGTCATCGACAAGGTCAAGATCGTTCTCAAAGAACGCGGATCGAACGCCCGGATCATCCTCCAGTCCTATCCACACCCGCTGGCCTCGGGCGAGGCAGGTACGACGCCCCAGAACGACGAGAACAGCTGGGACCGTTGGAGCGTTTACGGATGCCCCTTCTACAACAAGGACCTGCAGTGGCTGAGCAAGGAGGTGAGCCCAAGCCTCACCCTTTCCCTGAAGGATGCGGCCAAGAGTGCCGGTGTCCACTTCTTGGACCTGTCCGCCACGATGGAAGGTCATCAGGTCTGCAGCAAGGACGCACGCCAGACCGGATATTCCGACGACGGCAGCATCGACGTGCCACCGGCCAACAAGTCGGAGTGGGCCCGCTACGCCGCGCGGACGGAGATGACCGCCAGCATGAAGCAGGAGGTGTTCTATCCGAACCAGCGCGGCCAGCAGGCCATGGGCAACTGCCTCGGCCGTTTCACGCTCAAGATCGACAGGGCGACGAACGGCCTGACCGCCAAGTGCACCGGCGGCCCGGGCGTAGCCCCGGGAGAGATGACCGTAACCGTCGAAAACTGAATCCGATGGTGCCGGTGAACCGGTCGGTCGCCTCAGCGCCGAGATCCCCGGGCAGGGAAGAGCACGCCCAGGTCCTGGCGGGTCGCACAGCACCGTGATCATCGGGGAGAGGGCGGCGGCATGGCGGACGGCGTTGGTGACCAGCTCTGCCAGGATCAGCAGCGCCGGCCCGACGCTCGGATGGCGAAGGCCGACCCCGCACTCCAGGAGCACCAGTTCGGTGGTCTCCCGGGCGATGCGGACGGCCGACCCCATGGCCGGTACGTCCAGCACGTGCCGGTAGGGCATCGCCGTGGTCCGGACGCTCACCTGCCAGCCCCCGAAACCGTGCGGGCCAGACGGAAACCGGACAGCTGCTGCGGGTGCAGGCGCAGCAGGGTGTCGTGGGGGCCCTGGGTCCAGCCGGGCAGGGTGCGCCGGTAGTGGGCGGCTTCGTCGGGGTTGCCGATGACGTCGGCCGGGCCGTGGGCGTGCACCGTCCAGCCGGTGCCGGCCGGGCTGTTGATCTCGTCGACCTGGTACGTCAGCAGCGTCCGACCCAGCACGGCAGCGGACTGGACCGGAGCTCGGATGATGAGGCGTCCGTACTCCATGACGTGTGTGGCCGGTCGGACCATGGCCGTCTCGCGCTGGATGTAGACGAGTCGGCCCTGGGTGGAGCCTTCGAGGAGCCACAGGGCCTCGGTGCCGGAGACCTCGATCATGCGGCGGTCGGCAGGGACGGTCATCGTGCGGCCTTCCGGACGTGGTGCGGTCGGTGATGTGTACGGGGCAGCAGACCCGCCTGCTCCAGGTGCTTGCGGGCGCCGGCGATCGCCTCCGGGGTGGTGGCGTACTCCCGGCCCTCCGAGCCCAGCAGCTCCAGGGCGCCGACGGCGTCGAGGGCCTGGCGCCATCGCGCGCAGTGAGCCGACCTCGACCATGCGGATCGCCGTTGCCAGCAGCACGCCGGCCAGCGCGGCGAGGGGGATCTTCGAGACGAGGGGCGCTGCGGCGAACACGATGACGGCGAGCACCGCGGCGTGGGTGAGCGCGGCCAGTCGGGAGGAGGCGCCGGTGCGGACGTTGACCGCCGTACGGGCGATGGCGGCGGTGGCGGGGACACCGCCGAACAGCGGGGCAGCGAGGTTGGCGACGCCCTGCCCGAACAGTTCTCTGTCCGGGTCGTGCTGCTGCTCCACCGTCATCCCGTCCGCCACGATCGCCGACAGCAGGGATTCCAGCGCGGCGAGCGCTGCTACCGCGACGGCCGGAGCAAGCAGCGAGCCGAAGGCCGAGGCGTCGACGAAGGCGAGGGAGGGGGCGGGCAGTCCGGAGTGCAACGCCCGACGAGAGGCCGAACCGCCGAACAGCGCGGCCAACGCGCCCGCGACCACGGCGGTGGCCAGGCCCGCCTCCGCGCCCAGCCCGGTGGAGACCCCGAACCCGAGCGCGAGCGGCAGGGCGACGATCGCCGCGGTGAGGCCGGCCAGGAGGTCCCGGCGGGGGCTACGGGCCATGACCGCGTAGTCGGCCCTGGTCGGCAGCACGGAGCGGACCCGGCCAAACACCGCCGTCAGCGCAGTGTTCACGGTCACGGGGCCGGGACCTCGGACTCTCGCAGCTCCTCCAGCAGCTCGCGCTGCCCGGCCAGTACCTCGGTCAGGATCCGCCGCGCCGCCCGCATCAGCTGCGCGACGTCCCCGCCCGCCAGCTCGTACACCACGGTCGAGCCGTCACGCATCGAGGTCACGATGCCCGAGCATCCGGAAGAACTCGGCCTTCGCCTGATACAGCGGCACCGGCATGGCCTCGCACCCTTCTCACCACCCCGAGCACCGGGGCGAACGGCTGGTGCTGTGCCCGCGGCTACCTACGGACACAGCCCCCACAGCATCTATGAAATTGCACACTTTTGCAATTTGTAGAATCTGCGGCACGCGGACGACTGCGGATGTACGGTTCCACCGCGGGCCTCGCCGCACCCCCTGTCGGCGAGGCCCCGACCGACCCGCGCATGCGCCTACTTCTGCCCGGCTGTGGCCCGGCAGTTCAGGTCCTTGGCGGGGAGCCTGCCCGTGGTCAGGTAGACCGTGACGGCCTTGTCCGCGCAGGGAATGCTGTCCGGCGCGTAGACGACGCCGTGTCCCTCGCCGCCGGAGACGGTGAGCATGCGTGAGCCCTGCAGGGCCCGGTGCATGGCCCGGCCGGAGAAGAGGGGCGTCTGAGAGTCCCACTCGTTCTGCGTGATCAGCGCACCGACCTTGTTGTCGATCCTGGTCTGCGGCTCGCTGCCCTGCTCCCAGAAGGCACAGGGTGTGATGGCGGCCGCGAAGTCGCCGTACAGCGGATACCGAGCCCTGTCGCGGATCGCCTCGCGGCGGTACCGCTCGGGGTCGTGCGACCAGGTTCGGGTGTCGGCACACATGAAGGACCAGGCGGCGGAGAGGTAGTTGTCGTCGGGCTCCTGGACCTGACCGGGCGTGCCCGACGGAGCCGGGTTCGCGCCCTCGGCGGCCTTCTTCAGCCCGGCGATGCGTTCGGCGGCCCGCTGGACGTGGAAGAACGTGCTGTTGTCGGCACGGATGCCGTCGCCGGTGAGGGTCTGCCCCTCAAAAGGGATGGGCCGGCGGTTCGCCCGCGCGATCAGGTCCCAGTAGGTCTCGCGGACCTCGGCCGGAGTATCGCCAAGCCCGTAGGTCGTGTGCCGACTGGCGGTCCATGCGGTCCAGCGCGTGAAAGCGTGCTCGGCCGCCTTCGCCATGTCCTGGAACATCCCCCGGTAGATCCGGGTCGGGTCGGTTGCGCTGTCCAGCACCATCCGGTCGGCCCGCTGGGGGAACAACTGCATGTAGACGGCGCCGAGGTAGGTGCCGTAGGAGGCCCCCAGGTAGGAGATGGTCTTCTCGCCCAGTGCGGCGCGGATGACATCCATGTCACGGGCGTTGTTGCGGGTGGTGAGGTGCGGCAGCATGTCACCTGCCCGGGCCCGGCACTTCCCGGCGACGGTACGGGCCCGGTCCACGTCCTTCGCGAAGGTCTCCGCCTTGTACGGACGGTCGGCCTGTTCCTCGGCGGTCAGCCCGCAGCTGACGGGAGCGCTCTGCCCGACGCCCCTCAGGTCGAAGCCGACGAGGTCGTACCGCCGCTTCACTTCCGGGGGGAACTTCATGAGCGGGTCGACGGGCAGCCGCAGTCCCGGTGCGCCGGGGCCGCCCGGGTTGAGCAGCAGAACGCCGTGACGTGCCTTCGCGCTGCTCGCCTTCAGCCTCGATATCGCGAGGCCGATCGTCCTGCCGCGGGGGTCGTTGTAGTCCAGCGGCACCTTGAGCGTCGCGCACTGGAAGGTGTCGGGGCCATTGGTGTCGCAGCGTTTCCACTGGAGCTTCTGCTGCGTGTACGGCCGCAGGGGGTCCTCGGCCGTGCTGGCGGCGGATGCCGTGGACGCGGTGAAGGCCGTTGCGGGCGTCAGCGCCGAGAGGGTGGCCGCCGCGAGGCCTGCGGCGAGTAGGGGGGCCTTGCGGGTGTTTCTGCTTCGCACGATGGTGCTCGTCCTTGTCGAGGAGAGTGGGCAGCCGGTTCACCGGTGGGGGAAGGGAGGGTTGTTCAGCTGCCGTTCAGGTGCTCACGGACGCACTGCGTGTACTGGTGGAAGCTGTCGGGCTGGTAGCACTCCTGCGTCTTGTTCGCGTACCAGACCATGAAGACGGCGACCAGCCCGGACACCACGATCGCGAGGGACGACGTCACCACGGCGGTGATGGCCTTGCCCCGACCCACACCCGTCTGCTTGGCCGTCATCAGCGCGGCGATGCCCATGATCAGGCCGAGCACGGCGAGGGGGCCGCCGATGAAGACGACCGAGGTGCACAGGCCGATGATGCCCAGTGTCATGGCGGCCGTGGCCAGACTGTTCTTCGGCGCTGTCGGGCCCGGTGCCATGCCGTTCGGTGCCGTTCCGTTGGGCGCCATGCCGTTCGGTGCCGTCCGCGTCCGTACCGCGTGGTCCTGAGCGGACACCGTGTGGTTCAGCGGCGTCTCGATCCCCTGAGCGTTCATCAGCCCGTCCTTCCGTCCTGTCAACTGGTGAGACCCCGATTCTGGTTTCGGGGGCCCGCGGACACATCGCGGGAAGGCGGGAGAATCCGCTCCCCCGATCGGGGGAGGCCCCGGTGAGCCGTCCGGTCATACTTGCCTGATCATGTTCAGAGGAATCAGGCCGCTGCTGCGCGGCACCACGTATTCGGGAGCGCTGTTCGCCTATTGCGGCGCGTTGGCGAGCCTTCCCTTGCTGCCTTTCGCAGGACTACCGGCGGTGGCGTGGTCATCCGCTTCAGAGGAAGTGCAGTTCGCTCTGACCGTGCTGGTCTGGTCCGTACTGATCGGTGTGATCGGGCTGGCCCACACCACGCGGCGGGTGCTGGTCGCTTGCGCCCGACGGATGCTGGCGGTGCCGTTGCCGGATCCCGTGAGCAAGCGTCGGCGTGGTGGCCCGTCAGGTGACGGGGCGGCTTCCTCCCCGGCATCGGGCGCCGAGCGTTGGCGGACCCCCCTCTGGCTGCTGTCGCATGTGGCGCTCGGGTGGGCAGGTGCACAGCTGAGCGTCCTGCTGTTCATCGCGGCGTTGCTGCTTCCCGGCGGTTGGGCCGGCGCCGAGGCCGGGGTGAGTGTGAACGGCTGGTCACTGCGGGCGGAGAGCGGCTGGCAGAGCTGGGCAGCGGCGCTCTGCTGCCTGCTGCTGGCGGCGGCTCTGTGCCTGGCGGTGACGTACGCCCTGCGGTGGCTGGCGCCCAGGCTGCTGGGCCCGTCGTCGGCCGAGCGGCTCGCGCTGGCGGCCGAGCGGGAGCGGGTACTGGCCGAACGCAACCGGCTGGCCACCGAGCTGCACGACTCGATCGGGCACACCCTGACGGCCGCCACGATCCAGGCAGCGGTGGCGGGCGAGGTGCTCGATGCCGACCCGGTGGCGGCGCGCGCCGCCCTGCGCAGCATCGAGGAGTCGACCCGGGCCGCCCTTGAGGACCTCGACTACGTGCTGGGCATGCTGCGCGAGGAGAAGGCAGGGACGGCGCCGGCCCGCACCCTGGCCGACCTGCCCGAACTGCTCGACCGGCTGCGGCACGCGGGCGCGGTGGTGGAGCCGGAGCTGTCGGGCGACTACGCCCAGGTGCAGGGCACGCTCTCCCGGGCGGCGTACCGGATCCTGCAGGAAGGACTGACGAACGCGCTGCGGCACGGAGCAGGCGGTCCGATCCGGGTCAGGGTGACGGCCGCACCGGACTCGCTGGAGCTCGACGTGGTCAACCGGACCGGATCCGGGAGAAGAACGAGCCCGGATGCCTTCCCGACGTCCGGGCACGGCCTGCCCGGCCTCTTCGAGCGTGTGCGGCTCCTGCACGGCGAAATCGAGGCCGGTCCGGACGGACCGGATCACTGGCAGCTCGCGGTCCGGCTGCCAGTACGCTTGCCCGCATGATCGGCTCACAAGCGGGCGCAGCGGTCGCGACCGGCCCCGACGCCAGCGCGGCCGTCAGGACTGACACCGTCGGCGCCTCCAGCTGCACCACTCTCCTGATCGCGGACGACGACGAGGTGACCCGCAGCGGTCTGCGCATGCTGCTCGCCATGCAGCCCGGGATCGCCGTCGTCGGGGAGGCTGCCGACGGCGTCGAAGCAGTCGAGCGGGCACGGCAGTTGCGGCCGGACGTGGTCCTGATGGACGTACGGATGCCGCGCTGCAACGGCATCGAGGCCACCCGGCAGCTCCTCGCCGGGCAGGCCGACCCGCCGAAAGTCGTGGTGATCACCACCTTCGAGAACGACGACTACGTCACCGCCGCACTCAGCGCCGGGGCCAGCGGCTTCGTGCTCAAGCGGCTCCCCGTCCCCAAGATCGCGGAGGCGCTACGGGTGGTCGCGGCGGGCGAGGCGATCCTCTTCCCGGCAGCCCTGCGCCAGATGGTCACCGCCCGCCCGCTGGGATCCGCCGAAGCACTGCCGCAGGCGGCGCTGACGGCGCGGGAGGAGGAGGTGCTGCGCCTGATGGCCAGGGGCCGGTCCAACCCGGACATCGCGGAGTCGTGCAGGGTGAGCCTGGAGACGGTGAAGACGCACGTAGGGAACGTGCTGGCCAAGCTCGGCGCGCAGAACCGGACCCACGCGGTGGTGATCGCGTACGAGACCGGTCTGGTCGTGCCCGGGTTCACGGGCTGACGCGACGCCGGGCGGCCTGCCTGCCCCGGCGTCCGAGCCGCCACGCACCCGGTTCGGGTCAAGGGCGTAGCGAACCCCGCCGCCGTTCCTCGGGCGGCGGGGTTCGGCCAGGCGGGTGTTTACGGGGCGTCGCGGCAGGTGCGGGCGGTGCCGTACGCGTAGCTGATGTCCACGCAAACCCAGGAACCGGGCGAGACGTACCAGCCGAGCTGCCGGTAGAAGAAGCCGTTCTCCCGGGTGTTGTCGTCCGCCGCGTTGCCGTTGGAGAAGTAGTGGGCGTTGGTGGCTGTCCCGTTGAGCTGCGCGTTCTCGATCTGGGCGTACGCCCCAACGATGACGTTGCCTTCCCACCACGTGGTGAGGCACGCCCGAGCGCCGGAGCCGAGGTCGTCGCCACAGGCTGTTCTGCTGACCGCGGCCGAGGCGGTCGGTGCCACAGCAGTCATGACGCCGAGGAGTGCCGCGCCGGTGGTGGCAACGGCTGCAAATTTCCTGATCATGTTCATGGCGGGTCATGTTGGCAGCGGAACGCGCGGCTCGGCAGGGAGCACCTCTCCGTCCCCCACTGAAGCTCAAGGGCTTCTCTTCGAGGGGTGCAGCAGGCGCGGGGGCGCGGAAGCGGCCGCAGGCGATATGGGCGACTGATGTTGGCGTCCGCGGAAGAAGCGGCGCACTACGGAACCGGAGCTACCCGCCCGAGGGCTATGGGTGTCGACGAGGACGCCACTACGACACCGTCCTGGTGAACGTCGAGACTGGCCTGCCGATCGACTCGCTGTCCGACTGTCCCGATCACCGAACCGGGCGGAAGGAACTCGATGGCAGCACCGTCTGGAGATGTGCGAGTCCCCTCCGGAGCGACGAGCCCGAGGCTCCGGCACTCTTCGACCAGGTGTTGGAGGAGTTGGGACTGCTCTTCCACTCGCCCGCTGCCCCCGGGCCGCGAAAACTGGAACCTGTGCTCCGGCTGGAGGAGTTGCGGTTCCCGTCGCGCGTGCCGGGGGCGGGGTCAGCCCTGCTCGACCGCCGGGTCCGCTCCGCGCTCCGCGCAGTGCGGGCAGCGCTCGCGGCCGTCCCACGCGGACCAGCCGAAGTCGGTCGGGGTGAGGGCGTGGCCCTCCAGCTCGTTGCGGACGGCCTCGCGGTAGGCCCAGACGGCATCCAGGTAGGGGTGGTAGATGTCATGGAATGCGGGGGTCGAGATGCCGGCGCCCGCGGCGACCGCCCTTCGGAGGGCGCGCAGACGTTCGAACATGGTCTGGCCCGTGCCCGCGATCCCGGAGCTGGCGTCGAGGAAGAGGCGCTCGCGCACCTCGTAGATACGGGCATCCGTCAGCGCCAGGCGGCTCGCCTCCTCCAAGTCGGCCGCTTCGGCGCCGTTCTGCGCGAGGCGGCGCAGCTCGGTGTGGGCCGCGCCCGCGGCCGCGATGAACTCGGTGTAGACGTCCCGGCGGCGCGCCTGAAGGGCGCGGCGGTGTTCCTGGCGGGTGCGCAAGCGGTCGGCCAGCACCGTGCCTGCTATCGCGATCAGACCGCCGCCCAGCGTGGCGACCAGCGTTCCCCACTCCATACCGTGCCCCCCAGTCGGTGTTCCGGAAGGGCACCTCCCCGGCACCGTCCCGTCCCGTGTCCCATCCCGCAGATCATGCCCGATGGGCGGGACCGACCCTGCACACATGTTCCTACGCGCGGCCTCCCGGCTTCGACAAGGAACAGCGCAAGATGCCCGACAGTCCGAGCCCCGGGCAACGACCGGCACGAGACATTCACACGACCGTCCCCTCCGCGGCCGGTTAGTCTCGGGGCATGCGGATCTCCGTTTCCTCGGACATGGACGAACCCGTGGCGCGCGCCCTCCTCGGGCAACTGCGCGACCGCGGACACGACGTGCTGGCCTACGGGGCCCTGAGCCCCGGCGACGACCCACAGTGGGCCACCTGCTCGGAGGCGGCGGCCCGCGAGGTCGCCGCCGGGAACGCCGACCAGGCCATCGTGTGCTGCTGGACCGGTACGGGCGCGTCGATCGCCGCGAACAAGGTTCCCGGCGTACGCGCGGCCCTGTGCACGGACGCCTACACCGCGGACGGTGCACGCCGCTGGAACGACGCCAACGTGCTCGCGCTCAGCCTGCGCCTCACCTCGGAACCGCTGCTCAAGGAGATCCTCGACGCCTGGTTCACCGCCGAGGCCAGCACGGACCCCGAGGACCGGAAGAACGTGGCACGCCTCGAACAGCTCGACAACACCAGAACCACACCCTGAAAAAGAAGCGCGGCGTCCTTTCGCCAGTCTGCAGTGGCGACGACCGGTGGTCGGGCAGGGCGCTCACGTCACCAGGCGCAGCGACGTTTCAGCGATGCCCAACCGTACGCTCTGGCCCCAGGTCAGCTCCAGGGCGTCGCCCTCCATCCCGTCGCCGAACACCACGATCCGGTCCGACTCCACGGTCAGCTGCAACCCCTGCCCCCGGCCCAGTTCGCCGGCGACCTTCGTCGTTCCGGTCGCGGGAGAGGGCCAGGCCTCCCGTACGAACCACAGGAGCCGGCGCTCGCACGGCGCGGGCAGCCCCGCGGAGCTGCCGCGCTCCAGCCACAGGGAACGCAGCCAGCCGGTGGCGCCCGTGCCGGTGCCCACCAGCACCCCGGAGGACGCCTGGGCCTCAGCCGGGCCGTCGTCGCCGTCGGAACCCAGGCGGTAGCGGGCCGTCTGGTGACCGGGCGAGCCCAGGTAGATCTCGTTCAGCGCGAGAAGGCTCTGGGTGTCGTCGGCGACGGCCTCGACCATGGTCAGCTCCTCCGCCCGGCCCCCGGCGGCGATTGCCGCACGCAGCAGCGCGGCCGCGTCGGCGCAGCGGTGACGGACCAGGACCCCCGGGTTCCGCCCGGGGTCGGTGTCGATGCCCACCACCGGCTGTCCGCGCAGGTACTTCGCGGTATTGGCGACCAGGCCGTCCTGGCCGACCACGACCACCACGTCCTCCGGGGCGAACAGGAAGCGGTCCAGGTCCGCCCGCTCCACCCGGGAGCTGCGCCAGGTGAGCGGCACCGCCGCCGCCACCTCCCGCAGCGCCTGCTGCGTGCGTTCGTGGCGGCGGACCACCTCGTCGATCGACCGGCCCCGGCTGGACAGGAAGAACGCGGCCTGCCCGTGCGTCCCGTACCGGGCGAGCAGTTCCTCGTACTCGGTCCTACGGTGCACGAGCACCGCCCGTGGGGCCAGGCTCACTCCCCCGCGCCGCCTTCCGGGCGTCCGAGCCTGGCGAGGAGCCCGGTGAGGACGTCAGGAGAGAGCGTGATGCTCTCGATCCGCGGCAGGTTCTCCGCCAGCCTGGTCGCGGCCAGGGCGTGCAGCGTGCCCGGGCCGGCTTCGTCGTGCACGCGCAGCCAGGCAGCCTGGGCTTCGGCGGCCGCCGCGCCCGTCTCGCGCGCCGCCTCGGCGTCCGCGCGGGCCAGGCGGACCTTGCGGGCCGCCTCGGTCTCGGTCCGGATGCCGTCCGCCGCGGCCTTCTCCTCGGCCTCGCGGCGGGCGTTGGTGCCGCGCTGGTCGATCAACTGCTCTTCGCGCCTGGCCAGTTCGATCTGACTGGCCAGCTCGTTCTCGGCGATGGCACGCTCACGCTCGACGGCGACGGCCCGCCGTTCATAGGTGGCCCGGTCCGCCTCCTGCTGGATCTGCTCGCGGGCCGGTGTGCGCAGGGCGCGCTCCACTTCGGCCTCGGGGCGGATCGCCACGACCCGTACGGCCACCACATCGATGCCGGTGGCCGGGAGCCTGGGCTCGGCGGCGAGACCGGCGGTGACGCTCCCCCGTACGGAGGCCACGCCGTCCACGAGGGCGACGGCCAGCGGAGTGCGGGCCAGTACGTCCAGCGTGTGCTGCTGAGCGGTTTCGGTGAGGAGGGTGGCGATCTGCTCCAGGGGAGCCCCGCGCCAGATCCCGGTGTCCGGGTCGACGGAGAAGTCGAGTCGGGCCGCGGCTTCGGCCGGGTCGCTGATCCGGTAGGTGACGGTGGCCTGCACCGCGACGTCCTGGAAGTCGGACGTACGGGCGTGGAACGCCATGGCCAACTCCCGGTCGTCGACCGGCACTTCGGACAGCGCCGCCGAGAGCGACCGGTACCAGAAACTGAGCCCCCGCCCGTCGTGGACGAGTCGGCCGCGCTTGTGGTGGCGGATGTGGGTCGTGGGCGCGGAGCGCAGATGACGCCAGCCGAAGCGCCGGGTGATGTCGGCCATGGCGAACCCCCTTCATTTCGTCAAGGCGACGATAACGAGAGATGTTTATATCGTCAAGAGGACGAAAAGAGGGGGTCTGGGGGTCCGCCGGCAGCTTCCGCAGGGCCGGAGGGCGCGATGTCCACGCGGCGCGGCCTGCTGGGCCTGCTCGGAACACTGGTCACGCTGATCGCCACCGGGCCGCAACCGCAGACAGCCGGGTAGCAGCACACCCCAGGGGTACCGGGTCGCCCCGACGGGACGGCGGAACACGCCACGGCATGACGAAGGGTCGCCACCCTCAGAACGGGGGTGGCGACCCTTCGTCCAGTGGGCCGCGAGGCTACGAGGCGGGCGTGAACTCCACATTCGTACCGCCACAGCCGACATCGACGTCCAGCAGCCGGTTCCGCGCCGCCTCGCCGACCAGTACTAGCCGTGCTTGGGCCAGGTGGGGCCCTGATCGGTCCAGACGACGCCCTTGTTGCGGCAGAGGCAGAAGGGGTGACCGATGGGGTCGGTGTAGACGCGGAAGCCGTAGCCGTCGGTGCCGATGCAGTCCCGCTGCAGGGTCGCGCCGAGGGCCAGGACGCGGCGCTGTTCGGCCTCGATGTCGTCGACTTCGAAGTCGAGGTGGAACTGCTTGGGATGCTCGCTGTCGGGCCACTGCGGGGCGCGGTAGTCCTCCACCTGGATGAAGGCCAGTTCGATCTCGCCGAACTGGATGCCGGCCCAGTGCTCGTTACTGCTCTCCTTGACCGGGAGCTCCGTCACCTCGGAGTAGAAGGCTGCCAGCTTCATCGTGTCCGGGCAGTCGATAATGAAGTCGGTTAGTCGTAGCATCCGGCGATCTTGCCACAGGATCAACTGGGCCGGACTTCGAGACGGGCCGAGCGCTCAGCAGTTGCTGTCCGTCGGGCGTCCGGCGAAGCGGTCGGCGAGCCAGTTGCTCGCCGCGCCTGCCCCGCTGATGCCACCGGTGATGTGGCCGCGGCCCGGAAGCGCGTGCCAGTGGACGTCCGCGCCCTTCGCGCACCAGTCGGCGCGCAGTTGCTGGGCGACGGCGTACGGGATGAACTCGTCGCTGACCGCGTGGTACTGGTACACCGGCGTGGCCGGTGCGGTCCGGCCGAGCTTGGACTGGTTCATCCGGGCCTGCCAGTCGGGCTGGGCCAGCGGGTCCTTCGTGGTCATGTCGGAGATCCGCTTGAAGGAGCCGCCGATCGTGTCGATCGCGGCGCAGTGGTTCCTGAGACCGGCGACGAGGGCCCTGCCCACCGGGTTGAGGTAGGAGTCCAGCTTCAGTTCCGGGAAGGCCGCGTCATGGCCCGCGGCGGCCATGAAGACGAGGCCGGAGCCGACGGAGCCGTTGTTGAAGTCCATGACCTTGAGCAGGTCCGCCGGGACACCGCCGGCCGCCGCCCCCTTGACCTGGAGCTCTGGGGCGTACGAGCCCTTCAGCTCAGCCGCCCAACTGGAGGCCTGGCCGCCCTGCGAGTACCCCATGATGCCGACCGGGCCCGAGGCCGGCAGCCCGGCCTCGGGCAGCTGCTGGGCGGCACGCGCCGCGTCGAGTACGGCGTGCCCCTCCGACGGGCCGACGGAGTAGGTGTGCGGGCCCGGGGTGCCGAGGCCCTCGTAGTCGGTGACGACGACGGCCCAGCCGCGCTGGGTGAGTTGATGGATGAGATTGCCCTCCGCAGAGGTGCCCTTGGGGAGGTGGTCGCTGGGCGCGCAGGAGTCGTCGAGGCCGACCGTGCCGACGGCGTAGCTGACCAGGGGGCGGGGCCCGCTGCGGCCGTCCTGCGGGACGATCACGGTGCCGGATACCACGTCGGGGGCGCCGTCGGCGGTGGTCGAGCGGTACTGGATCTTCCAGGCCTTGGTGTTGGTGGGCTGGCCCGGCCGCGGGTGGAACGAGGAGGGGGCGCTGGCGACCAGGTCGCCCGGCCGGGCTGCGGCGACCTCCGCGTCGGCCGAGGCGGTGGTCGTGGTCGCGGGGATCCCGCCCGCCACGGCCAGGGCGACGGCAACGGCGGTGAGTACGGTGCTTCGGATACGCATTCGGTTACGCACGGGGGCTCTCCCGAGGGGTCCGTGGGTGTGGGGGGTGAGGAGACCGGATTGACCGACCGACGGGAAGGCCTGGCCGGGCAGCTCAGCTTTGCGGACCCGCCCCCTCGATCCCGTCCCGTCCCGCCCGACGCCGGGCGCGCCGGGGCAGCGTCACCCGAATGAGGGCCTGCTCGTGATCACCCTCCCCAACACGCGTTCCGACGCGCCCGCGAGCACTCCCCCCACCGACGGGTCCTGCCGCGCACGCCAGGCTCGGCCTCGGCCGGTGCTGGGCCGTCCCTTTCGGATCTTGACGAGGGCCCGGCCCCGGGCCCCAGCCGCCGCGAGGGGGGCCACGCGGGGCGGGGTCCTGGTCACCGGCCTCCGCCGTCGGCGGATCCCCTCGCATCGCCATGCGGTGCTGCTCGTGGTGTGATGAAAGGGGGGTCCGAGGAGGAGAGAGCCATGACCTCACCGGCAGCGGAGCGTAAGACCGGCGCGGGACTGGTGTCGGTCCGCCCGTTGGCCGAGGCGGACCTGGATCAGGCCGATGAGATCTTCCGGGTCGCCTTCGGGACGTTCCTCGGGCTCCCCGAACCGAAGACGTTCTTCGAGAGCGCCGTTTACGTCCGCACGCGCTGGGCGGCCGATCCGCAAGCGGCCTTCGCAGCGACGATCAACGGCGAACTGGTCGGATCGAACTTCGCCGCCAACTGGGGCAGCGTCGGGTTCTTCGGACCGTTGACCGTGCGTCCGGACCTGTGGGACCAGGGCGTCGGCAGGCGCCTCATGGATCCGGTCATGGACTGCTTCGACGCCTGGGGGAACCGCCACCTGGGCCTGTTCACCTTCTCGCACAGTCCCAAGCACCTTGAGCTCTACCGCAAGTACGGTTTCTGGCCCCGATTCCTCACGGCCATCATGAAGAAGCAAGTCGCGGGCGGCTCCGCGGCCCCCGGCCGGATGACGTACAGCGAGCTGCCTGCCGCCGAGCAACCCGCCTGCCTCAGTGCCTGTCGCGCACTGACCGGGGCCGTGTACGAGGGCCTGGACCTGGAACGCGAGATCGTCGCCGTGCACACACAGGGACTCGGTGACACCATCCTGCTCCAGGGCGGCGACTCCGAGCTCGATGGCCTGGCCGTCTGCCACTGCGGAGCCGGATCGGAGGCCGGCGAGGACGTGTGCTTCGTCAAATTCGGCACCGTACGCCCTGGCCCGGAGGCCGCCGACCGCTTCGAGCGACTGCTCGACGCATGTGAGCAACTGGCGGCCGAGCGCGGATTGAGTCAGCTGGACGCCGGGATGAACCTGGGCCGCCCGGATGCCTATCGGCGCTTGATCGATCGTGGTTTCCGCACTTGGCTGCAGGGCGTCACGATGCACCGGCCCAACGAGGCCGGTTACAGCCACCCCGACGCCTATGTGATCGACGACTGGCGCTGAGACCGGCTGTCCGGCCGGCCGGCCTCGCGGTGCGCCGAGTGTCGCGGCGTCGAACTCCTCTTCCAAGACCCCGCGCTGACCGGCCCCGTTGCCGTGCCCGCGGCATGGCTGGCGGCTCCTCCGGAGGTCCGATAGTGGACAGCGCGCCGGGGTACGAGTTCAGGAGCCGACGAAGCGGGTGGCACCCACGAACGGGCGGTTGGTCAGGGGTTCTTCCCTCACCCTCTCCCCGGTCTTGGGCGAGTTGATCATCATCGGTACGCCCTTGTCGTTCCTGCCGACGTAGATGCCCACGTGGGTGACGTTCGAGGTGCTGCTGCCGAAGCCCACGACATCGCCGGGCCGGAGGTCGGCCGGCGTCGTGATCCGCTCGCCCTCGGCCGAGCCGGCGGGCGCCGCGCCGCCGCCCGCATCGAACTGGGGCTGGCTGTCACGCGGGATGGTGATTCCGAGAGCGGAGTACACCTGGCTCGTCAGCCCGGAGCAGTCGTATCCGAACCCGGCCGTGCCGGACCACAGGTACTCCAGACCCAGGAACTTGCGCGCTTCGGCGACCACGTCGTCGCCGGTCACCCCGGACGGCGGGACCTTCGCGAAGTCATCGCGCTCGAAGTAGATCGGGGTGCCGTCGTTGGCCCGGGCCTCCACGACGGCCGGGGCGCCCGCGACGGGCTTCACGGCGAACTCCGTGTTGAACGAGTACTCGGCCCCTCCCTTGGACCGCGCCCCCGCCGCCAGTGCCTGCCGCGAGCCGTAGCCCCAGGCGGTCGGGCTGGTGACGCGCTCCGCGGTCGTGCCGGACGGGGCCTTCTTCCGGAGCTTCGTCAGCTGCCGATCGGGCACCCAGCCGGGGTAGCCGGCCGTGTCCCTGGGCGTGGGCTGGCCGTGGACCACCACCTTGTCCCAGAGCACGCCGTCCTTGGTCGTCGTGTCCACCACGGTGACCCGGCCCCCGTACAGGGCCTGCGTCTCACCCGGAACGTCTCGGCGCAGGTTGATGTCGTGGGCCATCGCGGCGAACCAGCCCCGGATGTCCACCGGGTTGGTGAGCGCCTTCGCGTCCACCGTCCGTACGCTGTCGGGGCTCACCCAGATCTGGGCGACGGACACGTCCACGTAGCAGGTCCTGGCGCCCTTGCAGGCGGCCGAGGCCGCCGAGGGGGAGGCGTCCGCGGCTGAGACGTCATGCGTCAGGGGAACCAGGGCCATGACGGCGCCGACGGCCACGGAAAGCGCGGTATTCGAGAGGGGCATACGGCGATTGTCCCGCGCGGGCCGCGGCGGACCAGGGACCGATCGGCCGACCATGCGGCTGAAATCGGACATGCCGGTCAACCGCCGCGTCCGCAACGGCTGCCGACGGGCCCGCGCTTCACCCTCTGCCGGGGGCGCACTCACGTCGAACGGTCCCCGACGGCGGCGAACACCCGGACCGGGGTACGCATCGGGTCTTTGCTCGGACGGCTGTTGCTGAGCGAGCAAGTCCTGGTCGACGTCCTCGCCTCTCTCCCCATTGAGCAGCGAGAGCGGATTCTGCGTTCGGAGACGCGACTGATCGACTTCTTGGACCGCCACGCCCGAAGCGGCGGGGGTTGAGGTCGCGGCTGGCCGCGACCTCGGGCCAGCGGGCCGTAGTCGCGCAGGGTGCTGTAGGCGCACCGTTGGTGCCGTGGCCTCCGTTGCCGCCTTCGCCGGAGGCGCTGGCGTGCCCGCCCCGCCCGCCGGTGATCACCGAGTCCGCCTACTCCGGCGACGGGCACACTGGCCGAAGAAGGTCGACCCACTGATCTCGTGGACCGGCGCCGCCGGTATCGGCGCCCGGCGCCGTTGATCACCTTGCGGTGGCACTTCCAACGGCCACCCCGTCCGAAATTCTTCGGAAGGCGCGGTTCCATGCGAACCCATTCCGCGTCCGAGGGATCACCCCCCGCCCCGCATGAGCGGAGCGATTTGGCTAATCGCTGGTTACGCGACCCCTCGGACACGCTCCAGTCGTCCTTGACCCCGATGCCGCCCGGCCGGGAACGGCGCATTGTAGGCCGTCAGCAGGGCGACAAATCTTGGTGTGTACCAGGCCACATCCTGCCCTTACGTCCTGTCGCCGACGGGCGGTCAGGGACGGTCGGCGGACTCGCAGCCCGTGTGCGGACTGCGCGGGGAGGGCTCTGGACGCGCCATGGGTCGGCGCAACCCGGCCCTTCTCTGTTTATGGAATCGGCCAGTCAGGGCCATCTTCCAGCCATTGCCGCCCTAGGTTGGGGTTATTTTCGGTGGAAAATTGACCGAAAATGGATCTATAAATCGCCCGATGGGTGGCAACCGGGCGGGAGCAGTCAATTCCGTTTTGACTGAACTTTGGTGATCTTCAAGACTGCGCCCACCGACCATCCCGCACCCATCGGGAACTGCGTGCGGGACCTAGCAGGGGGAAACCGAAAGCAGAATGAAGAAGAGCTACTCGAACTCCCGTCGTATGACGAAGGCCGTCGCGCGCGGGCTCGTGACGGCCACCGCGCTGGCCGCCGTCAGCGGTGCGGCCGCGCCGCTCATCGCGCTCGCCGCCCCTTCCGCCGCCGTGGCCGCCGCCGGGATCGGGACCACCGACAAGCAGCGCGTCGACGCCGCTGCCGTCGTGCGCCTCGACCCGAGCCCGGACGTACTGCTGCTCAGCGACATCGACTTCATCCACGCCCTCTGGCAGAAGGCCCGCGACGGCGGGGAGGCCTTCGACTCCGTGCGGCTGGCCGCCGAGGGGGCCATGATCAGCGACGTGGCCGACGAGCACGTCGCGTTCATCGCCACCGGCATCCACGAGGCGTACGCCGTCGACAAGCAGCGCGAGAAGGACAAGGCCGACGCAGCCCGCGCCGCCCGCCTCGCCAAGTCCCAGGTTCTGATCGCGGTCGGTATCCCGAACAGCCCCGACCTCCTCGACCTCAGCGACGACAACTTCATCCGCGCCGTGATGCGGCACGAGGCCGCCGGTCCCGAGGTCCGCGCCGCCGCCGCGACGGCCCTGGCCGGCGACACCGCCGCCTGGCGGGAGTTCATCACCAACGGCGCCCGCGAGGCCCACCAGCGCGACGTGGCCAGGGAGCTCAAGGAGCTGGAGGAGCGCAATCGCGAGGAGGCCGAGCGACGCAAGGAGCAGGCGGCCCGCGCCAACACGGCCGCCCTGTTCCGCGTCACGGCGAGCGAGGCCATGCTGCTCCTCAGCGACGACAACTTCATCCGCGAACTGCTGCGCGTCGCACCGGCCGACGCCAAGGAGAGCGAGCTGTACGCGGCGGGCCAGCGCGCGGTCCTGAACCCCGACCCGGCCGTGTGGAAGCAGTACATCCACACCGGCGCCGAAGAGGCGTACAAGAAGGACGACGAGGCTCGCCGCAAGAAGATCGCCGACGCCAACCGCCTGCTCGTCACGCAGATCCAGGCCGCCGCCGAGAAGACCGGCGTGAACCCGAACCTGGTTGCCGCCGCGAAGACGGCGCTGGCCGGCGGCGACGAGGCCGTCGCGCAGTTCCTCAAGGAGGAGAGCCTCTACCGGGCCAAGCGGCAGACGCTCCAGCCGGTGAACGCCAAACTGCCCGGCTTCGTCATCCGGCAGTCCGGCGTCGACGCCGGCGAGGCGTTCATCGCCCCCGTGTCCGCCGGCTCCAAGCAGGCCGACCGCGAGGACGCCACCTGGGTCGTGGTGCCCGCCCTGGGCGGTCAGCCGAACTGCTACTCCTTCGAGTCCGCGCGCAAGCCCGGCCACTACCTGATGCAGAAGGACCTGCGGGTCCGGCTGACCGCCAGCGACAGCAGCGCGCAGTTCCGCAAGGACGCCACCTGGTGCGCGAAGAAGGCCCTCGTCGGCTCCGGTACGTCGTTCGAGTCGGCGAGCCAGCCGGGCCGCTTCCTGCGGCAGTACCAGGGCGACCTGTACGCGGCCGACAAGAGCGCCAAGAACCGCTTCGATGCGGAGAAGGACTTCGCCCTGGACGCCACCTGGAAGGTCGCCGCCCCGCTCGCGCGCTGACCACGGCAGCCGCAGCAGCAGCCGCAGAATCCTTTCCTTCCACCTGAGAAGAACGGAAACACCCCATGTCTCGGATCGTCCGATCCGTTCTGGCCATCGGGGCCAGTGCCGCCGTGCTCGCCGCCGGCGTGACCGTCGCCGTCGCCGCCGCAGAGCCGTCCACCCCGTCCGTCACCGCTTCGTCCGTCACCGCCGCCGTCGCGTCTCCCCCGGCCGTACAGCTCAAGGCCGAGCACAGCGGCAAGTGCCTCGCGATCGGCAACGCCAGCCTGCGCAACGGCACCAACGCCACCCAGTCCACCTGCGCCGACGACAGCGAGAACCAGAAGTTCGACATGGTGCCCACCGGTGCGGGCACCTTCGAGCTGAAGTTCAAGCACTCGGGCAAGTGCCTCGACGTGGAGAGCTCCGGCACCACGAACGGCACGGTCGTCCAGCAGTGGTGGTGCGTGGGCGTGCAGAACCAGCGCTGGCGCCTCGTGATGGTCGACATCGCCAACGAGCTGTACGAACTGCGGCCCGCCCACACGGCGGCGAACGCGCAGCGCTGCCTGAACATCGCGTCCGCAGGCAAGGACGACGGCGCCGCCGCGCAGCTGGCGTCGTGCAGCGGTTCGGCCGCCCAGAAGTGGCGCATCCAGCCGGTCACGGCAGCCTGAGCATCCAGATCCCGCGAGAGGAAACCGATCCCATCATGTCTCGGATCATCCGGGCCGCCCTGGCCGTAGGCGCCACCTTCGCCGTGCTGGCCGGCACCGCGACCGCCGTGCAGGCCGACGGGGACACCGATGCCCGTGCCGCGGCCGAAGCCGCTCGCCTCGCGGCCGAGGCGGCGCAGAGGGCCGCCAACGGCGATCCCGCCGAAGCGGCCCGCGAGGCCGCGCTCACGGCGCACGCCGCAGCGCAGGAGGCCAGGTCCCGCGCCGCGATGGCCCCGACGGCCATCACGCTCACGGCCGCCCACAGCGGCAAGTGCCTGGACGTCGAAGGCGGCAAGACCACGGACGGCATCAACGCCCAGCAGTACACCTGCAACGGCAGCGACGCCCAGAAGTGGAGTGCCGTGCCCGCGGTGGGCGGCAGCTTCGAGCTGCGCTCCGCCCTCAGCGGCAAGTGCCTCGAAGTACAGCAGCAGGGCACCAAGGCGGGCTCGGCCGTCCAGCAGTTCACCTGCGGCCAGGGTGCGCACCAGCGCTGGCAGTTGGTGCTGGTCGACCCCGTCCGCAAGCTGTACGAGGTGACGCCGATGCACGCCGCGGGCATGTGCCTGGACGTCCCCGGCGGCAAGAAGGACAACGGCATCGACACGCAACTCTACACCTGCAACCGGTCCGACGCCCAGCTGTGGCAGGTCCAGCAGGTCAAGTAGACCTGCCGAACGGGGGCGCCTGAGCACTCCCGTTGACGCCGCGGAGGGGCAGGGCCGGGCCTACGGCCCTGCCCCTCTTCGGCTGTGAACACGTTCTTCTTCCTCAAGGGGGTCTTCAGTTGAGTCGTCAGTGGTGGGGTGCGCGGACGGCGGCGGCCGGCGTGCTGGCCGGCGGGATCGCGATCGGGGGCGTGGCCCCGGCGTGGGCGGACGCCCCTGTCGCGGCCGCCGCGTCGTCGACCGTTCCGGGCGCGCAGGCGGAGCAGACGCTGTCGCCCGAGCTGGCCGCGGCCATCGAGGAGGCGCGCCGACGGGTGACGTCGATGGCGAAGACGCACCCGGCCGCCGAGGTCCGGACCTCGGCGTGGAACGCGCTGCGGAGTTCCCGCGGCGACGAGGCGCTTCTCGAGTGGCTCGCGCCCGGCGGCGGTTTCGACTACGCCAAGCAGCGGGCGCGGGAAACGCGCGCCCGGAACAAGGCGTTCTGCGAGCGCGTCGTGGCCACGCACACGGTGGGTTTCTCCCCCGAGGTGCGGGCGGCCGCCGCGCGGGCGCTGAAGGGGAGCGTCGCCGAGCAGGCGGCGTTCGTGAAGACGGGGTACGCCGACGCGCAGCGGCGTGACCGCGCCGCGCGCGAGGCCACCGAGCAGCAGCGGCTGGAAGTTGCCGCCAAGGACCGGGACTTCGTACGCGCCCTCGGCGAGCACGATCCGGGCGAGCAGGTACGGGTCGCGGCGCAGTGGGCGCTGCGACCGGGTACCACGGACACGGACGTGGCGGAGTTCTTCGGCTACGGGTGGGCCACCGGCGCGGCGTTGGACCTGGAGGGGTACCGGACGCGTGTGGCCGACGGGGAGACGCTGCGGCACCACACGCTGACGCTCCTGATCCGGGAGGCCACGGCGGCCGAGGAGGCCGTCAAGGACTCGGCGGACGCGGCTCAGGCCCGCGCCGCGGCGGAACGGGCCTGGAAGGCGGTGTCCGCACACGCCGACGCGGCGCAGCGCGCTTGGCTGGCCGAGCAGACCGCCGCCGCCGCGCAGGCGGAGAACTGGCGGGCCGTGGCCCTGCTGTCCCGGGAGTCGGCGGAGGAGCTCTGGAAGGCGATCTCGGGCACCGCCGAGACCAACCAGGGCGCCTGGGCCGGGGAGCAGGCGGGGGCCGTCGAAGCGGCGGCGTTCTGGAAGGCCACGTTCGAGCAGGCCCAGAACGGCGAAACCCGCGCCCGGGGCTGATCCCGGGGATCCGGCCGGCCCATGACGGACCGGCCGGACGCATTTGACCACCCCGCCCGCTGACCTGGGCGGGGGTTTCTCGATCCATTCGTCTAGGGGGTTTCCCGTGTGGGGAAGGTTCCGGCCCAAGGCCGGAAGGCTACGCGTGGGCGTGGCCTTGAACGTACGGAAGGCCGTGTCCGCAGCGGTCGTCGTGGCGGTGCTGGGCACCGCAACCGGCGAGGCCGCTGCCGCGACCGCCGCCGTACCCAACGAGAAGGCGTCGCTGACGCAGACGCTGGCGGCGCTGGACCAGTTGGCGGGGGCGCTCAAGCCGAAGACGGCCGGCGCGGCGCCCGCCGCGAAGTCCGAGCTCCAGCAGATCAGCGACGAGCGGGACCGGCAGCTGGTCGAGGACTTCGCCGAGTTCGACGAGGAGGAAGAGGTCCGCGAGGCCGCGAGGAAGGCGCTGGAGAGCACCGACCCGAACGCCGTCCGGCAGTTCCTGGAGCACGGCGAGGCCGAGGCGCGCCAGCGCGCCAAGGACAAGCGCGCCGGTGCCGACACCGCGAACCGCCAGCAGATCGAGAAGCTGCGCGGCACCGGCGGCCCGTTCTTCAACGCCGAGGTCGAGCGGGTCCTCAAGGGCACGGCGCAGGACCGCGCCGACTTCCTGGCCTTCGGCGCGGACATCGCCAAGCAGCGTGACGAGGCGGACAAGCAGAACGCCGCCAAACGCGCCGAGGAGAACCGCAAGCGCGTCGAGATGCTGGCGTCGGTGGGCGGACCCGCGGTCAAGCAGGCCGCGCAGGCCGCCCTGGACTCCAAGAACGACACGGTGATCGCGGAGTTCCTGGAGAAGGGCTACCAGGTCGCCGCGCAGCAGGACGCCGACGACCGGGCCGCGCACGAGAAGGCGCAGAAGGCGGCCCTGGAGGCGGCGGAGAAGCTTCGTGAGCTGGCCCGCAAGGCGGCCGTCGCCGCCGAGGCCCGTACCAAGCTGATCGCCGCGCACGGCGACGCAGTCAAGGCGCTCAAGAACGCCTCCAACGCCATGTCGGCGGCGGCGTCCGCCGCGCGCGAGGCTGACCGGATGCTGGACGCCGACCGGGCCGGCAAGCGCCTGTCCAACTACGACCAGGTCAAGGCCGAGGTCGCGCGTCAGGTCGGGTACGGCCGGGCCGCCGCCAACGCCGCTCAGGTCGCGGCCGCGCAGGCCAAGATCCAGGCCGATGTGCTGGTGGAGACCGGGCTGGAGCACGGCACCCAGTGGTCCGAGGTCGCCTCGGGCATCGCCGCCGCCGCGGAAGCCGCGGTGAAGGCCAGTGAGACGGCCCAGCACGCGGTGGACGCCACTGCCGCCGACGCCGCCGGCCTGAACGCCCAGAACCAGGCCGAGTTGCACGAGCAGCAGGCCAAGAAGTGGCGGGCGAACGCCGAGGAGCACGCCCGGGCCGCGGCCCGGATGGCCGAGGCCGCCGAGAAGCAGGCGAAGATCGCCGCGACCGCCGCGGCGCGGGCCAAGGACGCGCGCGTGGCGGCCGAGCAGGCGGAGCGCGAGGCGTGGGAGCACGCCCGCAAGACCCGCGATGCCCGTATCGAGGCGCAGCGCCAGGCCGCGATCGCGGCCGAGCAGCGCAAGATCGCCGAGCGTGAGCGCGACCTCGCCGCGGCGGCCCGGGCCCGGGCCGAGCGCGAGCGGGACATCGCCGCGGCCGCGCGTGCGCGCGCCGAGGCCGAGGCCCGTACGGCTTCCGCCGCCCGCGCGCAGGCGCAGGCGGCCCAGGCGACGGCCGCGTCCGCGCGTGCGTCCGCCGCCCACCAGGACGGCATCGCCGCCGAGGCGGACCGCAAGGCACGGGAGGAGGAGACCAACTCCCGCAACGCCCGCAACGCCGCGTACGCGGCCGAGCAGCGGCACGATGCGGCAGAGGCCCGGGCCAAGGCGACCGAGGCGATCGCCGCCTCCGGTCGCGGCACGATCGACGCCGGTGTCGCCCGCTCCGCGGCCGACCAGGCGCGCGCCGACGCCAACACCGCGGGCCAGGCGGCCGGTCAGGCCCGCAGCGCCGCCGACACCGCCGGCGGTGCGGCCGTACGGGCGCGTTCCGCCGCGACGGAGGCCGCGGGTGCGGCCGCCCGGGCGCGGGCCGCGGCGGCCGAGGCCACCGCGCACGCCGCGCGCGCGAACGCCGCGGCGAACAAGGCCGAGGCCGCTGCAGCGGCCGCCGACGCCGCCGCCAACAAGGCGGAGGCCGAGGCCGCCCTCACGCACGCCGCCGCCCAGCGCGCCAACCAGAAGGCCGCGGAGGCCACGGCCCAGGAGGCCCGTGCCGGCATCGCCGCGCACGAGGCCGCCCGTCTGGCCGGGCTCGCCGCCATGCACGCGAACAACTCCCTCCAGGCCGCGAACCGCACCAAGGAGGAGGCCCAGGGCGCCGTCCGCGAGGCGGCGGTGGCGCGGGTCCAGTCCACCATCGCGGTCAAGTCGGCCTCCGCGGCCCGCGGCACGGCCGCCGGCATCGCCGAGCCGGCCAACATGGCCATCGAGCTGACCGCGCCGTTCGCCGGCAAGGACGTCGACGCCGATTTCGCCGCCGAGGTAGCCGCCGCGGCGGAGCAGATGGGCGCGGAGCAGGTTGCCTCGGCCGAGGCGAAGGCCGCGGAGGCGGTCAAGGCCGCCGAGGCTGCCGAGGCCGCGGCTCAGCGGGCCAACGCCCAGGTCGCTCCGGCCTTCAAGGCCGCCGCGCAGGCGGCGCGTTCGGCCGCGAGCGCCGCGCGTTCCGCCGCGGCGGCGATGAAGTCGGCGGCGCAGGCCGCCGAGGAAGGTGCCAAGGCCCGCGCGGCCGCGGCCCGCGCCAACCAGGCCGACGCACAGGCCCAGGCCGACGCCCAGCTCGCCCGTAACGCCGCCAACCAGGCCTACGCGGACGCGACCGCGGCCCGTAACGCCGCCAACCAGGCGGAGGCGGAGGCGGCCCGGGCCCGGGGCGCCGCGGCCGAGGCCGACAGCCACGCGGTGGCCGCGAACAGCGCCGCCAACCTGGCGGAGCACGAGGCGACCGTCGCCCGGGGCGCTGCCGCCCAGGCGGAGAAGGACGCCGCGGAAGCGAACAAGTTCGCGGAGTCGGCGGAGGGCCACGCCAAGTCGGCGGAGGCCGCGGCCAAGAACGCCAACACGTACGCCCGCGAGGCGGACGAGGCGGCGAAGAAGGCCGAGGAGTACCAGCGCGAGCAGGAGCGCAAGGCCCGGGAGGCCGCCGCCAAGGAAGCCGCGAGCAAGGGCAAGCCCCGGGAACTCGGCGAGGACGAGCTCGAAGCGCTGAGGAAGGCCGGCATCTCGCCGGAGGCGTACGAGGCGGCCCGCCAGCTGGCAGAGAAGGACCTCGTCGACTTCCTTTTGGAGAACGGCGGCAAGATCATCGTCGACCTCCTCTTCGAGGACATCAAGAAGTGCTTCACCGAGGGCAACTTCGAGAGCTGCTTCTGGGCCGTGGTCGGCAGCCTTCCCTGGGGCAAGGCACTGAAGGTCATCAGCGAGACGCCGGCGATCGCCAAGGCCCTCGTCAAGATCGTCGGCGGCCTCGACGACTTCCTCGACAAGTCCGCGGCGGCGAAGAAGCTGGTCCAGAAGGGCGAGGACATCCTCGAGGAGGCGCGCAAGCTGTGCGAGGCCTCGAAGCCCAAGAACAGCTTCACGCCGGGGACTCCCGTCCTCATGGCGGACGGCACGCGCAAGCCGATCGAGGACGTCCGGATCGGCGAACGGGTCCGGGCCACCGACCCCGAGACCGGCAGGACCGAGGGCCGCGCCGTCACCGCCTTGATCGTCGGCGAGGGCAGCAAGGCGCTCCGGGAGCTCACCGTCGACACCGACGGCGCGGCCGGGAACGCCACTGGCACCATCACGGCCACCGAGGGGCACCCGTTCTGGGTCGCCGACCGGCACGACTGGGTGAACGCCGAGGACCTCAGGGCCGGTGACCGCCTGCGCACCGCGGACGGCGAACTCAGGGAGCTCGTCGGCGTCCGTGCCTGGACCGAGCCGATGCGGGTGCACAACCTGACGGTCGACGGCATCCACACGTACTACGTGTTCGCCGCCGACGTGCCCGTACTCGTCCACAACGAGACGGTGAAGTGGTGCGGCCCGGTCGGCCAGCACCCCGAGGTGAAGGCGCTCCTCACGGACGCCATCGCCATGCTCGAGAAGAAGAACGTCGGCAACATGGGGAAGCTCGGGCGTGCGGACAACGTGATCCAGCTGTGGGACCAGAAGGACGCCAGCCTCGACCCCAGGTTCATGACTCCCGAGCACCTCGCCAACGTCAAGAAGTACTTCACCCGCGACGAGATCGAGGCATTGTGGAAGTACATGGCCAAGGTGGACGAGGTGTCGACCGCGGGGGGCAATACGAGCCCGAGCGCCCCGCAGCGCGCAAAGGTCCTCAAGCACTACCTCGACACTTGGTAAGGTTTTCGGCGTGAAGATCATCTTCAGGAACGACGGCGACGATCGGCTCAATGTGATGTTCGAGCCCGCCGGTATGGAGCACGACATTCCACCGGGTGATCACATCGTGGTGGACTGGCCGGCCCCCAAGAACGAAGCCTTCGAGGGCAGTGTCGACCACACACCCGCGGGTCTCGTCCTCACTCCGCCGTCCGACGAGCCGTTGCGGGCATGGGACTCCGCGGGCAACGAGCTCGATGTCTGAGGGGCGGCCGTCCGTGTGATCCACCGGTAGGCCACAACGGCGAAGGTCGCCGACCTTTCGCTATTCCACCAGCGGTGGGCACTCACTCACGTGAGTGCCCACCGCTGCTGCGTTCCCGGGCACCGGCTTGCGCAGGACCGCTTGACCAACCATCCAATGCGCTCGGCCATCCGGACCGTTCGGCGTTCCGCAGGCCGCCGGGCCGCGAGTGGCGAACCGCTCTCGCCACTCACGCACCCATGTCGTCAAGCCCCCGGCCCCCGGCCCCCGGGCACGCTCCGCCCTCGCTACAGCCGCGAAGCCCTTGCGTACCGCTGCCTCCAGCAAGGCCGGGCGAAGTGGGTCAGGCCGACGCTGCCGTTTTCCCCACGGGGGGGGTAGCAGCCCACAGCCGCAACGCGTCCGGGGCATCCGCCGGCGCCGTGCGGAGTCGGCAGTTGCCGTTCCCTTCCGTGTCGACGACCGCCGGGGCGCGCCGCGGCAGTCATTTATTGCCGGGCCTTCGATGTGCGGCCGCGGCCCCGCCGTGCCGAACGCCTCATGGGGGTGGCAGGCCGTCCCGAAATTCTGTCCGTGGCGCCAGTAAGCCTGAAACGTTACGTCCATTTCAGCGTCGTGAATCTCGCGCCCCAAGTCGACAGGGAATCTTCACGAGTTCGTCCACATGGAAATTCCACATCAGCTGGGAGGCCGAAAGCTATCGATCAACTCCGGACAAGAGTCTTCACAAGTCCTTCACGCAGAGTCATACAACCTTCCTCAGTGGTGTCGAGCATCACAGGTCCGAGTCAACTTGCGCCCGTTCTGTGGTGATTCGCGGCGTAGACAAAGATCGGAAGCGGCGCTTCTATGGTGCCGCCCAGTAGGCACATTTGAGCCAAGATCTCGTGGCCTCGACCACGGAAATACCCATGTGGCGACTGCCGGAGGAGACCCTTCCGCACCGCCGAAATTAGGGGCATTTACTTCAGATCGACCCCCTCGCAGGGTGTGCAGAACAACCCTCTCGCTTGAGTAAGCTTCAGATAAAAGCCACTCAAATGAGGGAGCAGCGCGTTGATTTCCGGAATGCGAGCCGTGCCGAGATGGCGCAGTCTCGTGGCGATATTGATTGCCCTGGCAGTGACCATGGGCATCGATCTGCGTCCTGCCGAGGCCGTGGACGAGGTTGTGCAGTACAGCAGATCCGATGTCGTGCAGGTCTGGAAGTACGGCGGCCCCGCGGTGCGGAAGGCTGCCGAGGCGGCTCTGCTGGGAACGGATGCCGAGGTACAGGCGTTCATGGCCCAGGAGATGCCGAAGCGCGAGGAGGACGACCTGCGCACGCAGGTCTCCGAATTCATGGCCAAGGGCGGTCCGGGCGTACGCGCGGCAGCCAGCGCGGCTCTGGGCGGTGGATCCGCGCAGCTGCAGGGCTTCATGGACGGCGGGTTCGTCCCGGCCTACGAAGAGGACCTGCGTGTCAACATAGGCCGCATCATGGCCTTCGGCGGTCCGGGGGTGAAGCGTGCGGCCAATACGGCGCTGAACGGCACGCCTGACGCCCAGATCGCGTTCCTCCAGAAGGGCCAGTTCGGGCCCCGGGAAGACGACAACCGGGTCCGTGTCGGCCGGTTGCTGGCCACCGGCGGTCCGAACATCAAGCTCATGGCCAATCAGGCCCTGGACGGCACGCCTGAGGAGATCCAGGAGTTCCTGGACCACGGCTGGGAAGTTGCGGCCGCGCGTGACCAGGAGGCCCTCAGCGTCTCGCAGCTGGCCGAACTCGCCGACAAGGCGCAGAAGCAGGCGAGCGAGCTGACCGAGACCGCCAAGGAAGAGGCGGCTAAGGCGGAGAAGGCCACGGCGGCGGCGAGGGACGCGGCGCTGGAGGCGGCCCGGGAGGCCGAGGCGGGCAAGGAGTCGGCCGCCAAGGCGGCAGCAGCAGCTTCCCGCGCGGCGGCGGCAGCCGACCGGGCGGCCCAGGCGGCCCGTACGGCCGTGTCCTCGGCTGCGGCAGCGAACTCAGCGGCGCGGGTTGCCGCTACCGCGGCGGCACAGGCGGCCTATGCCGCCGGCCGCGCGGGCAAGGCGGCGTCCGCGGCCCACTCCGCGGCTTCGGCCGCGGCCGGTGACGCCACCAAGGCGAAGAAGGCTCGGGAAGCGGCGCAGGAAGCCAATGCCGCCGCCAGCGGCGCGCAGAAGGCTGCGGATGCCGCGGACCAGGCCGGCATCGCCGCCGACAGGGCCGGGGACGCGGCGCGGGCCGCGTCCAATGCCGGCCAGAACGCGGCCGCAGCGGCCGCAGCGGCCGTGAGCGCGGGCAACTGGGCCGGTACGGCGAGCAGCGAGGCCGCCGAGGCGAAGGCCGCGGCGGCTCGCGCCAAGCGGCTCGCCGACCAGGCCACGCGTGCGGCCGATGTCTCACAGGCCAACGCCAGGGAGGCGGCCACCGCAGCCCGGCAGTCGCGGGACGCGGCCAATGCTGCCGCCCAGCACGCCATGGCTGCGGCCGCAGCCGCGAACAAGGCCGCCGACGAGGCAGGCAAGGCGGCGGACGCCGCAGCTGCGGCCACCACCGCGGCGAACTCGGCCACCGACGCCGCCAACCAGGCGCTGGGGGCTGCCGAGAAGGCTTCCTCCGTGATCGATGCGGCGCGCAAGGCCGATGCCGAGCGTCTGCAGCAGCAGCAGGACGAGGAGGTGCTCACGGCCGAGGAGGCCAAGCGGGCCTACGACGTCCGCGTCGCCGCCGCCACTTACGAGGTCGGTCGGCTGCAGGAGCTCAATACGCAGACGATGCAGTTGCTCGCCGAGGCCGCGCAGGCGTCCGACCCGGCGGTTGCCGCCGCCAGGGGACGACAGGCCGCGGTCAACATGCTCGGCACCGGTGGGACGTGGTTGCGCGACGCCGCCGAGTTCGCCCTGTCGGGCACCGACGCCGAGGTGGTCCGGTTCGTACACACCGGGCTCGCGGCGGCTCGGGAACAGGACGATCGTGCCAGCGTCTCCCACATCGCCCTGAGCTCTGCCGTCCCAGCACAGCGGCAGGCCGCCCTGGACGCGGTCGACAAGCCGATCGAACAGGTGCGGGAGTTCCTGCGCACCCGGGCCTACCCGGGCAAGGACCAGGACGACCGAATCGCCATCGGCAAGATCTCCGCCGCGGGCGGATCGGGCGTGAAGGCAGCGGCCAGCAAGGCGCTCGACGGCACCGCGGCCGACATGGCGGCGTTCCTGGAGGTCGGGCAGTACAAGGCCCGCGAGGACGACGACCGCGTGGCGGTCGGCAAGGCCCTTGCGACTGGTGGCCCCGAGGTCAAGGCCGCGGCTCAGGCCGCACTGACGGGTCCGCCGGACGGGCTGCGCAGCTTCCTGGAGGTCGGCCTGCACAAGGCCGGCCAGCGGGACCTGAACGCCGCCACCCACATCGCCCATGTCAACAGTCTGCTTCAGGCCGCCTACAAGTCGGCGCAGCTCGCCCTGAAGGACGCCTCCGACGCGCAGGCTGCTGCGGCGAACGCCCGAAACGACTCCCTGAAGGCGGGCGAGTGGGCGGACAAGGCTCAGGGTTCCGCCACCGAGGCCGCCAAGTACGCCACGCAGGCCGACGCCTCCGCGGATGCGGCTGCCGAATCCTCGCGCCGCGCTGCCGAGTCGGCGAAGACCGCCAGGAACGCCGCCGCCTCGGCCCAGCAGGCGGCCCAGCGAGCCGCCCGGTCCGCCGAACAGGCACAGCATTCCGCAGCGGTGGCCTCCACGTATGCAGCGCAGGCGAGGGCGTCCGCCTACCAGGCCAAGCTCTCGTCCGAGGCTGCGGGCAAGGACTCCGAAGAGGCGTCCAAGGCCTCAGAGGCGGCGATGAAGACCGCCGCCGACATGCTGGTCGCAGAGCTGAAGACCCAGATCCAGCAGGAGGCTCAAGAGGCGAGCAAGCCGCTGTCCGACGAGGAGCTGCGTACTACCCTCGAGAAGCGGATGTACTCGTACCGCCACAATCTCCTGGCGAACGGGGAGCTGAAGCCGGGTGAGACGCTGCTCGTCTGCGGCAGTGATCAGGCCGGCGGCATGGGCTGCATCACGAGCACCTATCTCGACCGCCTGATCGCCTGGTACGTGGGCGCGGAGGAAATCGAGAAGTGCCTCCAGGGCAAGTCGCCCCGGTGCCTCGACGATGTCGCACTGCTCGCGCTCCGGGCCAAGCTGCTGTTCAAGAGGCCGCCATGTGGCAACAGCTTCGTTCCGGGTACTCGCGTCCTGATGGCCGACCGCCGCTACAAGGCGATCGAAGACATTCGTGTCGGTGACAGGGTCCTCGCCACCGACCCGGTCACCGGTCGCACGCAGTCCGAGGCCGTTGAGGCGACCATCGTCGGCAACGGATCGAAGAACCTGGTGAAGATCGGCGTCGGCGGACCGGGGGCCGGAGGCTCGGTAATCGCCACAGACGGCCATCCGTTCTGGGTGGGCGGCAGCACCAGTTCCTGGAAGAAGGCCTCCGAGGTCAGGACGGGGATGCCGCTGCGGACCGCCGCCGGCGAAACCGTCCGGGTCAAGTCGACCCAGGCGTGGACTGTCCCCGAACAGCGCGTTTACAACCTGACCGTCGCAAACCTCCACACCTTCTATGTGCTCGCGGGCTCGACACCGGTCCTCGTTCACAACGTCGGAGGTGAGTCGCCCGGCGAGATAGTCACCGTCGGCCGCTGGATGTCAGCTGCGGAGTATCAGTCGATGATGGATACCGGCAAGGTCCAGCGCGGTGGTGGTGGCTTCACCTACGTCGTGTATCCGGCGACAAAGGACGCTTACATATCTGCACGCCCTGGTTCTGTGTACGTCGAGTTTGATGTGCCGAAGTCATCGCTCATCCCCGGCGGCCGAGTGGGCGACTACAAGATGTCGGATTCCGATACCATCTTTGCTCGGCTGGCCCAGAGGAAGGGTGAGCCGGTACCACAGTTGCCGGAGGCCAAGAACATCAGTCTGGGAGGATCGAAATGCCCGTAAAGGGCGAGCTGCTGGAACGGGCCAGGGAGTGGATTTCCCTGGAAGTTCAGAAGGCAGAGAAACTGTCAGAAATTTCGGAGATTGAAGTCTCTCCGGTCGATCGCGAGTCGAAGTCTGTGAGCTGGATCCTCAACGGCAGCGATTTCATGGCCCAAGTGGTGCTATGGGAGACTGGCGAGTTTGAGAGTGATTTCGCCAACGTCGCGACCGGTCAGGTTCAGACCACGAGCGGTCGGGTGGCGTCCTTCGGCGAGCTCGAATCTCTTCTCGAGTCCGCCCGGGATTGGCTCCTGCAGGATTCCTGAACCAGTGCGTCAAGGGAATCGTCACTAAGGCGGGAGAGATCGTTACCCGGTGGGACTGAGTCACAAGGAGCCCCCTATGCAACTGGGCCCTGTTGGAGTCGAAATGACTCCAACAGGGCCCAGTTATTTCCGCATACTTGCCGGTTCGAAGCTACGGGATAAATGGGAGATCTTCACAGATCATCCACAAATGGAGTGGTAGCTTCCTAGGGGTGTCGAGAATCACTTTGAAACCTTGACACATGTCCGTATTGAGCGGTTTGACGAAGTGGACAAAGATCGATTCAAGGGATTTCATTGGGCGCGAACGCCCGCGCCCGCGCTCGCTCTTTTCTGATTTCTGTCGCTTCGGTCTTTCCCGGATCGCGGTCCTGATCGGCCGATCGAAATCAACGACCTAAGGATCGTCATGACGGCAAATACCCCACACGCAGCCCAGCCGAAGCGGAAGAAGTTCCTGGCGGGCACCATCGGCGCCGCAGCCGTAGCGGGCGCCCTCGCCTGGGTCGCCGCGTCCGGCGCCGGAGCGGCATCCCAGACGGTCGCGGTCACCACCGTCGCGGACGAGGGACCCGGTTACGCCATCGAGGACTTCGGCTACCCGCACGCCGACAAGATCCTCGCGGAGAAGAACATCGTCCTCAAGCGCGGCGACGGCCACATCACCCTCGTCGACTGCGCGAGCGGCACCGGCTTCATCGAGGTCTGGGCCCGCGACAAGTCCAAGATCTGCTTCCAGGTCACCGGCAACTCCGGCTGGCTGACCATGGAGATCCCCTCGGTTCACCTCATCAAGGGCAACGACTACGTCACCAAGGTCGACATGACCGTCGGCACCGAGGCGAAGTCCTTCGACATCACTAAGAACAGCTGGACCTCCGTCGGCGAGACCGTGGACCCCGAAGGCCGCGAGCACATGCTCGTCAACATCCGCTCCACCAAGCCGTAGCACCCGATCGGCCCCTCGCCCCGTACGTGCACGAGGTGGGGCCGACCGTTGCTCCAGCCCCGCGACACCCGGGTCGCTGACCTCGCGTCAGCCCCACTCTCCAAGGAAAACCATTGATCGCCAAGCTTCTCGAAGGAAGCTCCATGCCTCGAATCACCCCCCGGTCGCCCTGGATGGCCGTCGGCCTGACCGCGGTGATCGGCACCACTCTGCTGTCGTCCACGCCCGCGATGGCGGCGATAGGCACCCCGGCTGCCGGCACGTACGCCTACACCGCCCAGATCACGGTCGGCGACGAAGCCACCGCCCGCGGCTGCTCCGCCGCCCTGGTTGCCGGCGACTGGCTGCTGAGCGCCAAGAGCTGCTTCCCCGCCGACACCGTCGCCGGGGCACCGAAGCAGCCCGTCAAGGCAACCGTGGGCGCAAACACCTACAGCGTCACCGAGGTCGCCCCCCGCACCGACCGCGACGTGATCCTCCTGCGCCTGGACCGGCTCGTCACCGACACGGCCCCGGCCAAGCTCGCCTCCGGCGCTCCGGCCGTCGATGCCGCGGTCACCGCCGCCGGCTACGGCCGCACCAAGGTCGAGTGGGTCCCCGGCAAGGTGCACACGGCCTCGTTCAAGGCTTCCGCCAGCACCGCCACCACCCTCACCCTCGACGCGGCCGCGCAGGACAACGTCATCTGCCAGGGCGACGCCGGCGGCCCCGTCCTGAACGCCGCTGGCGAGCTGGTCGCGCTCAGCAGCCGCTCCTGGATGGGTGGCTGCCTCGCCATCGACCCGGCCGAGACCCGCACCGGCGCCGTCGCCGTGCGCACCGACGACCTCGGCGGCTGGATCGACGAAGTCCGCTCCTTGGCCGTCGGCTGGAAGACCGAAACCCTCGTCCAGGCCGGCAGCACCCTCTACCAGGGCATCCGCCTGGCCGACGGCACCTGGACCGGCTTCGCCGACGTCCAGACCAAGGCCAGCAACCTCAACGGCATCCGCTCCGCCGCGGCCGCCGGCATCAACGGCGACACCCACGTCCTGGCTATCAGCAACAGCGGTGGCCTCTTCCACACCGTCCGCAAGGCGGACGGTACCTGGGGCGCCTTCGGCGACGTCTTCGCCGTGGCCAACTCACTCGGCAGCCTCACCCAGGTTTCAGCCGTCTCCATCGGCAACGACCTCCACGTCGTCGCCGTCGCCGACGGCAAGATCTTCCACACCAAGCGCGACGCCGCAGGCCACTGGTCCACGTTCGGCAACCTCGCGGGCGTCGCAGGGCCGATCGGCACGGTGACCCACGCCGCCACCGCCAGCGTCGGCGGCCAGCTCCAGGTCATTGCCGTCTCCGGAGGCAAGGCCTTCCACACCATCCGCAACACCGCGGGGCAGTGGAGCATCTGGGGCAACGTCGCCCAGGCCGCCGGTATCACCGGCCCCATCACCGCAGTGACCATGGCCGGCATCGCGGGCGACGCCCACATCGTCATCGCCACCGACAACGGCACCCGCCAGTACCACGCCATCCGCAAGGAGAGCGCCAGCTGGGACGGCTTCGGCGAGCTGACCGGCTACCTCGGCAACGTCACCGCCAAATCCCTCTCGGCCGCCCACGTCAACGGCGAGCTCCAGCTGACCGCCGTCACCGCGGACAACAAGGTCGTACACACCGTCCGCCACGCCGACCGCACCTGGACCACGACCCCGGTCACCTTCAGGGGCGTCGTCGGCACCTTGGGCGCCATCGCCATCACCGGCACCCTCTAGCACAGTCGGCTCCGTCGACCCGCCGGGTCCGACCTCCGACGCGGCGTGAGGACAGCCTCTCGCGCAGGCAGCGGCTGGGGGTGCTGAACCGGCCCCGGCCTGCGGTCTCCCCGTAGCCCTGCCGCTCACGCATGATGCCCGGAACGCCGAAGCGTTCCGGGCATCATCGCGTGTGCGGGCCGACCTCGGCCAAACCTGCCCGCGGTTGCACGACGATCGTCGTGCCCCGGGTCCTGCGCGGCCGCAGCCCTACGGCAGGGTGCCGCCGGGCATGGCGTAGCCACCGCGCGTGAGGTACACCGCGTCGGCCACGGGGCGTTCGACCCGCAGGTAACTGCCGTCCGGCTGCTGGGCGATGTCGGTCATGCCCGTCTGGCGCTTGTCCAGGGTGTACAGGGTGGTCGAGCCGCCGCCGTCGAGGTTGATGGCGTCGAACACGCCGAGCTCGGGCAGCTTGAGGATGTCGGCGAACTCGTACATGAACGCCCCGTCGACGCCGGCAACGTCCGAGGTGCTGGTCGGGTTGACGATCCCGTTCTGGGCATTGAGGACGTCCCGCCGCCCCGTGATGGTGGCCATCACCGTACGGCCCTTGTCGTCGGTGCCGAGGGCAGTACGTGAGTCCCGGCAGTGATCGCCGGCCACCGGCTCGTCGGCATCCGACCGAGTCACACGGGCGCCGCCCTTGTCGAAGAGACGCGAGCACGTCCTGGCCTGGGTGGCCGTCACACCATCGTCCAGCAGCCGGTGCGCCATTCCGGAGACGATGTCCACGGACTCGTCGAGCGCGATGTGGTGGTCGGGGAATTCGAGGTCCGCGACCTCGTTCTTCAGCTTGAGGGTGCGCCCGTCGGTCAGGTTGGTCCGAAGCCACTGCTCGGAGTCGGTGCCCACCGCCTGCAGTACGAACCCGCCGGTCGCAACGTTCTTCCCGCCCCGGCCCGCGACCCATTGGCCACTGCCGTCCTTCGGGAGCGTGACCGCGCCGGCGCTGTCGACCGTCACCTCGTACCCGGGAGCGTCGTCCGTGGTGACCTCGGCGTGGGTGTCACGGTTCTTCGGGGGCGTTGCCAGGTTGTACGAGTCGTTGAAGGCGACGATCTCGTCCCCGTCGAGGAAGACGGCCGTCAGGTCATTGGGGTTGCTCGGGTTGTACGCAAGGTCCTTCCGCACGTCGTCCGCCCCGCGCTGGCAGCCCACACCGCGACCGGGATCGCGGTTGACGTCGTCGAGCAGCCGCTCGGTGACGACGGCGCCGGAAGCGTCGAGGACCTGGAGCGTCACCGTCGCGCGCAGCTTGGAGACGTACGGCAGTCCGTGCTGGAGCACGACCGCCTGGTTTCCGTTGAGGCAGCCGGTGCCGTTGACCTGGCCGTCGCGGACCGCGGTTCCCAGGAATTGGATGCTGTCGCCGTGCGGGGGCTCTCCCTTGAAGAAGCTGCCGTTGATCCCGGCGAGGGGCCGTTCCGGCTTGACCGCGGCCAGCTGGGCGCCGACGGTCTCCGCCTTGGCGGCGGCACCGCCCACGGTGCTTTCGAGGCGGGTCGCGCCGAGGGCCGGATCTGCGACCACCACGTTCAGTTCACGCTTGGCGATGCGGCCTTCGGTCTTCACCCGCTCCGTGTAGCGCGTGTACGTCACACCGGTGGCCAGCGTGTACCGGCCGCTCTCCACCCAGCCGTCGAGCAGCGACGGTTCCTGCGGCGCCGCGCTGGTCGCGCCGGGCATGGCGACCAGCAGGGCCGCACTCAGGACGATGGCCGCAGCGGCGGCGGGGCCTCGACGGCGTGCGCGGGAAAGGTGCGCGGAGGTGTCGGTCGTCATCAGCAGTCCTTGTTCTCGGTGAGCTTGTGGGAGCGGAAGGACTTGGCGAAGGGCGCGGGGAGCGTGGTGCTGTCGCCCGGCATCACCTTGTACGCGCCGTAGGAAGTGCCGTTGGCATCCCTCCAGCCGCCGCCGTGGCCGGCCGCGGAGTAGAAGCAGGCGTAGAGAGGTGTGTTGTTGACGACGGAGCGGACCCGGTCGTGCCAGACCGACGCGTAGCCGTTGTGGGAGGAAGCGGTCGAGTACATGCCGCCTCGGGCCCGCTCTTCCCCGAAGATGCAGAGCTTGCCCTGCTCGCACCGCTCGAAGCCGGTGAAGCAGTGTCCCTTGGAGGGGGCCAGCTTGTACGAGCTCACGCGCCCCTGCAGCTCACTGGGGAGGTCGGGGAGATTGGCCTCGGTCTTCGGCGCCACCGCCTCGAGGGCACCGCCGTAGTAGGCGTCGGCGTACAGGCACAGCCAGGAAGTGGTGTTGTTGTGGACGGAACGGACCGTCAAGTTCCCCTTGTTGGTGGACAGGGGGATGGAGAGCAGGGAGCGGGTAGTGGACTTCTCCAGGGTGCCCTTGCCACCCTCCTGGTCGTAGAGGCAGAGGGTGTCCGTGTCGCAGTTCTCGTACGCCGACGCGGTCGTTGGAACCACGAACAGCAGGGAACAGAGCAGCGCCAGAGCTCCGAGGACGAGGGAGCCTCGCGATATGGTGATCTTCACGGCAGGCAGTCTGACAGACCCCTCTCCGTCCCCGATGAGCAGGGCTTACTCAATTCAAGGCGGCTGGACACCAGCTTCATTGGTCGGCGGTGGACGCTACGAAGGTTCGGGCTCGTTCGCGATCGGCGGCAGTCCGGTGAGGAAGGTGCGGATCTCGTCGGCCTCGGGGACGGCGAGGGCGGTGTAGAGGTCAAGGGCCTGTCGGGCATGGTGGTGGGCGAGGTCGACGCGGCCGAGGTCGCGGTGGACGTGTGCCAGGCCGTCGTGGGCGCGGGCCTGCTCGGGGCGGTAGCTGAACTCGCGGGCGAGGGTCAGCGCGGAGTCGTGTTCGGTTGCGGACCGAGCGAGGTCGCCCATGGAACGGGCGGCTTCCGCAAGGGCGTTGAGCGACTCGGCCTCGTCTCCCGGGAAGTCGAACCTGCGGCTCAGCTCCAGGGCCTGGCAGTGCTGGCGCCGGGCCTCGTCGTGGCGGCCCTGCCGTTGGTACAGCAGCCCGATGTTGTTCAGGACGACGGTCTCGCCGATGCGGGATCCCGTCTCGCGGTAGGCGTGCAGTGCTTGCCGGTGGTGCTCATGGGCGTCCTCGTACCTTCCTTGGCGTTCGTGGACGAGGCCGAGGTCGGTCAGGCATCTGGCTTCGCCACCGCGGTCGCCGAGCTCCCGGAAGAGTTCGAGCGCCTGCGCGCAGTGGTCGTGGGCCCGGTCGTACTCCCGCCGCCGCCTGGAGACGGCGCCGAGGGCCTGGAGTGCGCCGGCCGCGGCGCCCTGGTCGCCGATCTCGCGCGCGAGGTCCAGGGCATGCCCGTAGTGCTCGGCCGCCTGCTCGTAGGCGCCGTACCACCAGAAGTGCACCTGGCCGAGATCGATGAGCGTGCGGGCTTCGGCGGCCGTGTCGCCGCTGCGGCGGGCGGCTTGCAGGGCCAGGCCGCACAGGGCCAGGGCGTCGGCCTGGTGGGCGTGACCCAGCAGGTAGCGGTGCAAGGTGGCGGCCAGTTGGCTGATGTGGGAGGGCCAGTCGTGCTCGGCCGCGTACTGGCTGGATGCCATGAGGTTCGCGCGTTCGCTGTCCAGCCAGGTGATCGCCTCGGCCTCGTCCTGCGGGGGCCAGGCCGGGGCGTCCGGCGCGGGGACGCGCGGCCTGCGGTGCTTGCCGTCGGGGTAGAGGTGGTCGACGGCCGTGCATGCGGTGTGGAGGTAGTGGTGGAACAGCCGCCCGAGGGCGTCGCGTTGGGTGTTCGGGGGCTCCTGAGCGGCCGCGGTGGCGAGGGCGTGTTCGCGCAGGAGGTCGTGGAAGGTGTATCGGCCGAGCTGGCGCTGGGTCAGGACGTGGGCGTCCAGCAGGTCTTCCAGGAGCGTCTCGGCCTCGTCGAGCGGGAGGTCGGCCAACGCGGAGGCCGCTTCGGGGCTGGTGTCACGGCCCGGCTGGAGCCCCAGGAGCCGGAACATGCGTTGCTGATCCGCGGTCAGCTGCTCGTACGACAGCGTGAAGGCCGCTGCCACTCCTCGCTCCGACGTGGCCAGCTCGGAGAGTCTGCGGCGCTGGTCGCGCAGCCGGTCGGCCAGGTACGCGACGGTCCAGCGGGGCCGATGGTGCAGGCGGGCGGCGGCGATGCGGACGGCCAGCGGAAGGAATCCGCACAACTGGAGGACATCGAGGACGGCCAGGGGTTCGGCGGCCGCTCGTTCGCCGACGATCGCCGTGAACAGCTCCAGGGCGTCCGCGGCGGGCAGTACGTCCAAGGACAGGGCGTGTGCCCCGTCCAGATCGGTCAGCCGTCGGCGGCTGGTGATCAGGATGAGGGCGCGGGAGGATCCGGGCAGCAACTGGCGTACCTGGTCGGCGCCGAGGGCGTTGTCCAGTACGGCCAACACGCGACGGCGGGAGAGTTCGGACCGCCACAGCGCGGCTCGGTCGGCTACCGATGCGGGTATGTGTTGTGCGGGCAGGCCGAGTTGGCCCAGGAGGACCTCCAGTGCGGCGCCGGTGTCGAGCGGCGCCTGCCCGGTGGTGTGCGCCTGCAGGTCGATGAAGAGCTGTCCGTCCGGGAATTGGTCCGCGAGGCGGTGTCCGGCGTGGACCGCGAGCGTCGTCTTGCCGACCCCCGCCATCCCGTCGATCGCCGAAATCGTCACGACGCCGCCGTTGTTGCCCGACCACAGGCGGATCAGCCCGTCGAGCTCGTCTTCGCGTCCGGTGAAGTCCGGGACGTCGTACGGCAGGAAGTTGATCCCCTGCGGCTTCGGCTGCGGCTGGGGCGCGGTGACCGGCGGCCGCAGATCGGGGGCGTCCCGCAGTATGTCCTGTTCGAGCTTGCTGAACGCGTGGCCGGGGTCCAGTCCCTGTTCTTCGACCAGGGTCGCCCGGAAGGTTCTCGCCACGTCCAACGCGTCTGTCTGGCGTCCGGTGCGGTGCAGGGCGAGCATCAGCTGGCAGCAGAGCCGTTCTCGCAGGGGGTTGGCCGCCAGGTGGACGGACAGCTCGTCGATGAGGTCATCGTGCCGCCCCCGGGCCAGTTCCAGCTCGGCCAGGCGCTCGACGGCGATCAGCAGCTGCCCGTTCAGGCGTGTTCTGGCGCTCTGGACGTAGTGGGCGGTGATGTCGGCCAGCGGCTCTCCCTGCCACAGTGCCAGCGCGGTACGCATCCGGTCCGCGGCGTCCCCCGGGTCCTCGGATCCGGCCGGCGGCTTGGCGGTCAGGCTGGTGAACTCGTCCAGATCGAGTTGTCCCGGCCCGGGGGTGATCACGTATCCGGCCGGTCGCGTCGCCAGCATCCCGTCGGCTTCCGAAGCTCGCAGCATCCGTCGGATGGCGGCGATCGTAGTCTGGATCTGCGCGCGGGCGGAATCCGGCGGCAGCGGCCCCCACATCGCGTCGATGAGGCGATCCGTACTGATCGCGACTCCGGAGTGCAGCAACAGGTAGGCGAGCACAGCACGGTGACGGGGCGCCAGGCCGGATGCGTCCGAACCGGGGGCCGCGGCCTCCACCGGGCCGAGGATCGTGAACCGCATGCCGTCACTCCCGGGGTCGCCATTGCGTGCATCGACGATGCATCGGGAATGTATCAAGATCGACCGGCAGGGTTACCCGCATGCCAGCACTCCACACCGTTGAACCGGAGATCACGACCGGTGAAACCGCAGCTCTCTTCACTGCCACGCACCACACCCTGGGTGTCATCCCCAACCTGGCCCGGGTGATGGCCAACAGCCCGACCGTACTGAAGGGGTACTTGGGCGTCCTCACCGCCCTGAGCACGGAGGGAACCCTGTCGGCGGACGTGCGCGAGAGCATCGCGTTGCTGGTGGCGCAGGAGAACGGGTGCGACTACTGCCTGTCCGTGCATGCGTTCCGCGGGACCAGGACGGCGGGGCTGAGTGCGGCCGAAGCCACCAGCGCGCGCCGGGGCAAGGCCGATGACCCCTGGGCCGCCGCCGTCCTGGACCTGGCCGCCGTGGTGGTGCGTAACCGTGGAACCGTTACCGACGAGCAGTTGGCCGCGACCCGGCGCGCCGGCCTGTCCGACGGACAGATCGTCGAGGTCGTCGCCCATGTCGCTCTCAACGTCTTCACCAACTACCTCGCCACGACCGCCCGTGTCGACATCGACTGGCCGCTCGTGCGCCACACCGACTGAAAGGGCGCGAACTCGATGAACCGACGAGAGCACGCCCTCGCGCCGTCCCGAAGCAACACCGACTCGACCAAGAAGGCCATCACTGTGCCCACAGCAGTACAAGTCACTCCGCTCCAGCAGGTTTCGGCCTCCGAAGCCCTCGCGTGGCATCGGGTCGTAGCGGCCTCTACGGCCCACGACCTGCCCGGAGTGCCGGCCCCCGACCCCGGACAGATCCACGCCCAGCTCACCCGGCCCGCTCTGGGCAGCCGCCGGCTGACCTGGCTGGCCACCGGCGCGGACGGCGTCCCGGTCGGAGTCGCCGGCCTGCGGGTGTTCACCTCCCCGGGCCAGGAGCACCTGGCCGAGCTGGAACTCCACGTCGACCCCGCACACCGCCGCCTGGGAACCGGTTCCCACCTCCTGTCGGCGGTCGTGGCGGCCTGCCGCGCCGAGAAGCGGCGCAGTCTGATTGCCACGGCCGCGGCCGACAGCCCGGGCGAAGCCTTCAGCGAACGGCGGGGTTTCCGCCGAGCACTGGCCTTGAACCACCTCCTGCTGCGCCTCGACGAGATGGACCGTGCCGACCTGCTCCGGGCCGCCGATGCCGAGCATCCCGGCTACCGGCTGACCGGCTGGACCGGAGCGGTTCCCGACGGCCTCGCCGCCGCCTTCGCCACGGCCAAGAACGCGATGAACGACATGCCCGTCGGTGACCTGGACTACGGCAGTGTGGCGTGGGACGCGGACCGCGTCCGCGCCATGGCCGCGGTGGTCGCCGACCGCGGGGACACGCTGCTGACCGTCGCCGCCGTCCACGACAGCGGTGCCATGGCCGGCTACACCGAGATCCTGATCCCTCAGGGAGCGCCACCGCGGGTCCAGCAGTACGACACGGCCGTCGTGCCCGAACACCGCGGCCACGGACTGGGGTTGTGGGTCAAGGCCGCCATGGTGCACCGGCTGCGCGCCGAGCACCCCGGCGTCGTCGAGATCGAGACGGACAACGCCGAGGACAACGTCCACATGCTGGCGGTCAACCACCAACTGGGGTTTCGCTCCTACCGGCGCACGTGCGAGATTCAGCTCGACCTGCCCGCGACCTGATCCGTATCCGCTCCGGGTCTGCCATCACTCACTTTGCAAAGGTGCTGTCATGAACGTCTCCTCCTCCACCCTCTCCCTGACCGTCGCCGACGTGGACGCCTCCCGCGAGTTCCTGTGCACCCACCTCGGCTACGAAGTGGCCATGGCGGACGACGGCTTCGCGTCCCTGACGCGCGGGGACGCCGCCGTCGACGTCGTCCTGCTCCGCGCCGGTACGGACGTCCTCCCGCCCGAGCAGCGCGACCAGCGGGCGACCGGTCTGATCCTGGCGCTCACCGTTACCGACCTGGCGGCGGAGGAGGCACGGCTGCGCGCGGCGGGGGCCCCCATCACCATGCCGCTGCGCGAAGAGCCTTGGGGTGAGCGGCTGTTCCAGATGACCGACCCGAACGGTGTCGTCGTCCAGCTCGTCGAATGGGCGGTCGCCGACGACACCGAGCACTCCAACATCGGCCGTGAGCAGGTCTGAACGGTCACCGGGACGGTTGGCCCGGCCAGGAAACCACGGAAACACGGAAGCCACGGAAACAGGAGATTCACGAAGTGCGTGTGCTGTTGTCAACGTATGGATCACGCGGGGACGTCGAACCGCTGGTGGGGCTCGCGGTGCGGTTGCGGGAGCTCGGCGCGCAGGTGCGCGTGTGCGCGCCACCGGACGAGGACTTCGCGGAGCGGCTGGCCGGGGTCGGCGTGTCCGTGGTGGGTGTCGGGAAGTCGGCCCGCGCGCTGACGACCGCGGCTCCGCCGCCGTCGAAGGGCAATCTGCCCCAGCGCGCGACAGAACTGATCGCCAGTCAGTTGCAGGTGATACCCGCGGCGGCAGAGGGATGCGACGTACTGGTGGCGACGGGGGCGATGCCGGCCATCGCCGGTGCGCGGTCGGCGGCCGAGAAGCTGGGCATCGGCTACGTGTCCGCGATCTTCCAGCAGCTGACCCTGCCTTCGCCGCACCGCCCGCCTCTGGCGTACCCCGGGCGGCCGTTCCCGCCGGAAGTGACCGACAACCGGGCACTGTGGGAGCTGGACGCCCAGAGCATCAACGCGCTGTTCGGTGAGGCGCTCAACACCAACCGGGCGTCGCTCGGCCTGCCCCCGGTGGGCGACGTCCGCGACTACGCCTTCGGCGACCGGCCGTGGCTGGCGACGGATCCGGTACTGGACCCCTGGCTGCAGACGCCGGACCTCGACGTCGTACAGACCGGTGCTTGGGTCCTGCCCGACGAGCGGCCGCTCCCGGCGGAGCTGGTGGCCTTCCTGGACGCCGGCGCGCCGCCCGTGTACGTAGGGTTCGGCAGTATGGCCGTGCGCGCAGGCGAGGAGGCGGCCCGGGTGGCCATCGAGGCGGTCCGCGCGCAGGGCCGCCGGGTCCTCGTCGGGCGTGGCTGGGCGGAACTGGGCCTCATCGACGACCGGGACGACTGCTTCGCCGTCGGCGAGGTCAACCACCAGCAGTTGTTCGGGCGCGTGGCTGCCGTCGTGCACCACGGCGGTGCGGGTACGACGACGACGGCCGCTCGGGCCGGCGCCCCGCAGGTGGTGGTGCCCCAGTTGGCGGACCAGCCGTACTGGGCCGCCCGGGTGGCCGAATTGGGCATCGGCGTAGCCCACGACGGCCCGACTCCGACCTTCGAGTCCCTGTCGGCCGCACTCAAGACAACCCTGGCCCCAGAAGCCGGCAGCCGGGCGAAGGCCGTGGCCGGCACGGTGCGCACCGACGGGGCGGCGCTCGCAGCCGAACTGCTCCTCGACACCGTCGACTGAGGAAGACGGGCGCCGGCCGCACGTCCCCCCACTGATCACCACCATTCCCGGCCGAGGCCGGCACCCGGAGAAATGAGAAGCACGGCATGCGTGTGCTGTTGATGGCGTACGGATCACGCGGCGACATCGCCCCGCTGGCGGGACTGGCGGCGCAGTTACGGAAACTCGGCGCGGAGGTCCGCGTGTGCGCACCGCCGGACGAGGAGTTCGCGGAACTGCTGGCCGGTGTCGGCGCGGAGCACGTGCCCTTCGGGCGGGACGTGCGCGCGCTGCGGACCGGAGCGCCGCCGTCGGACGCGGCCGCGTTCGCGGCCGAGCTCGTCGCCGCGCACTTCGATACGGTCGCCAAGGCGGCCGAGGACTGCGACGTGCTGGTGGCGAGCGGCCTCATGCCGGCTGGTGCCCGCTCGGTGGCCGAGACTCTGGGCATCCGCTACGTGTACGTGGGCTTCCACCCCTTCGAGATGCCCTCGGCGCACTACCTGCCGTCGCCGCGGCCCGGCCCGCCGGCTCCACCCGAGATGACCGGCCACCAGGCCCTGTGGGACCTGGACGCCCAGAAGGTAAACGCCCTCTACCTCCAGCCCCTCAACGCCCACCGCGCGGCGATCGGCCTCGCGACGGTGGACAACGTACGCGATCACGTCTTCGGCGACCGTCCGTGGCTGGCGGCGGACCCGGTCCTGGGCCCGTGGCAGGAGCTGACGGACCTCGAACTCGTGCAGACCGGCGCGTGGATCCTGCCCGACGAACGCCCGCTGCCGGCCGACCTGGAGGAGTTCCTGGAGGCCGGCACACCCCCGGTGTACGTGGGCTTCGGCAGCATGCCCCTGCGCACCGCGACGGACGTCGCCCGGGTGACCGTCGAGGCGGTCCGCGCGCAGGGCCGGCGCGTGCTGGTCTCCCGCGGCTGGGCGGAGCTGGGCCTGGTGGACGGCTCGGAGGACTGCTTCGCCGTCGGCGACGTCAACCACCAGGCACTGTTCCGCCGGGTCGCAGCCGTCGTACACCACGGCGGCGCAGGCACCACGACCACCGCCGCCCGAGCGGGCGCGCCCCAGGTCGTGATACCGCAGTTCGTCGACCAGCCGCACTGGGCCGCCCGCGTGGCGGAACTGGGCATCGGAGCAGCCCACGACGGCCCGAGCCCGACCTTCGAATCCCTGTCGGCCGCACTCAGGACGGCCCTGTCCCCCGAGGCGCAAGCACGGGCGAAGGCCGTCGCCGGCACGATCCGCACCGACGGAACGGCGGTGGCCGCGAAGCTGCTCCTCAACACGGGAGACGCCGACACCGGGCACGCCGACACCGGGCACGCCGACACCGGGCACGCCGACACGGGACACGCCGACCCGGGTCGCACTGCGCCGATGAGCCGCGAACAGATCTCCATGATCGCCCACGCCGACCACCCCATAAAGTCTCCGCTCGACGACGACTCCGTCAGCCGACTGCTCGCACACGGCCTCCCGCGGGGCAACGAGCGCGTGCTCGACCTCGGGTGCGGCACGGCGGAATGGCTTCTGCGCGCCCTGGCGACACGCCCGGACCTGCACGCCGAGGGCGTCGACGTCTCCGATCTCTCCCTGACGCATGCCCGCCGGGCAGCGAGCAGGCTCGGGGTCGAGGAGCGCCTGGTCCTCCACCACCAGGAGGCCGCGGACTTCACCTCTTCCCAGCCGTACGACCTGGTGATCAGCATCGGCGCCACGCACGCCTTCGGCGGTCTCCTCCCCACCCTCGCGGCGGCCCGCAGCCACCTGGCCCCCGGCGGCCGCGTCCTGATCGGTGAATCGTTCTGGGACCGCGCCCCTTCACCCGAGGCCGTCGAGATGTTCGGTGACCTCGCCGACCTGGGGACCACGGTGGACCACGTCGTCGCCGACGGCTGGACCCCCGTCCACGGCCATGTCAGCACCCGCAGTGAGCTGGACGCCTACGAGTGGGCCTGCTGGGGCTCGCTGGCCTCATGGGCTCTGGACCACCCTGCCGATCCGGCCGGCGCCCAGGTGCTGGAGACGGCCAACGCCCAGCGTTCGCAGTGGCTGCACGGGTACCGCGACAGCTTCGGCTTCCTGTGCCTGGTCCTGCGTCGGACCTCGGATTGATCTCATAGGGCCCCCGCGCGGCTCGGCGAGGAGGTGTTCCGCGAGAACAAGATCAGCGTGGCCCTGGAGGACGAGATGTCCTTCGTGGTCATGGGCCACATGGGCTTGGCAGCGCTGGTCTGAGGACCAGGCCGTCTGCCGGTCCACTTTGTGTGGAGGTTCATGGAAACCGATGTCAGTGGGGCGTGGTGGCATGGCCGGACTCTGCCGTTGATCTGCTGGGAGGCCACTGTGATGCCCGTATAACCGTCTCTGACCCGCACCCTGACCGACGAGCAGATGGATCCGGACGATGCCGTGAAGGTGCTGGAGGACGTCGCCCATCTGTTCAGCCAACTGTCGGGCGACCAGCGGCAGGAGCTGATCGACTTGCTCAGGGCGATGGCTGAAGCGGAGTCCGACCCGTCCCGACGCGAGTTCTTGGAAGGGTTCCCGGAGGGATTCGGGCTCGTCGAGGATCAGGACGCGTCGTGAGTGGGCTTTCAGGTCGCGTTCGGGGCGGCGGGCGAACGACTGGAGGCCCGGCAGGTCGGCGGTACCGGAAGCGCCCGCTGGGCCGTCGGCCCCTGAGCACAGTCGTGAAGCGGCGGCTGTGGGAACGGGCCGAGCTCCTCGCCCGGGAGGACGGGCACTTCATGGGGCCCGGCCCGTCCTGGCCCGACCCGCGGCATGGGCGCCGTGAGCGTCGGCATACTCGTCAACGTGCTCAGGCAAGTACGGACGACCGGACTCTGGCGCTGATCGGCCGCAGTTGGGGGCACGTCTAGCGGTCAGCTGTGCCGGGGGGCGAGGCGGACGGTCCCCCGGCGCAGCGGTACGGTCATATTTCCCGGATGCGCTGTCTCCACCATGCCGCCGCAAGCCGCGCATTCACCGATGCGGCCGCCGGATTGGGCAGGGTACGGCGCTGGAACTCCGCATCGAGGCGTGCGACGACGCTGTGCAGTTCTCTGCGTGCTGCGGGCGAAAGCAGACGGAGCGCGTCTTCGAGGGTGTCCCGAGCCTCCACCGGGTCGCAGCAGCAGGCTTCGAAGGGGAGATACAGGTAACGGCCGGGGCGCTGCAGGAATCTCTCGTACCGGTGCAGGGCCTCAGCAACAGCACCTCGCCACAGATGCTGGGCCTCGATCCGGTGGATGGCAGCCTGAGTCCGGCGAGGAATGCCCGGCATTTGGCGCATGGGGCGAGTCGTGGTGCGGAGCGGCCGTTGCTGAGCGCGGATGGCGCCGGGCGGCTTACGCGCCATCGGCCTTTCGGATGAGCGTCATGGCGGTCAACCTATCAGGACCCACGGGCGGAGCGTGCCCGGCCTCCTGGTCGGCCCGGCGCAGGGATGCACGCGCTCGCTCGAGGCCATGGCAACAGCGGTTGCGGGTGGCCGCGGGTGGTGACCCGACGCCAGTGAGGCGTGAAGCCACTGGTAGGAACGGGTCTCGGGAGATCAGGTTCCGTCCGAGAGCTGTCGGCGTACGCGTGCCCAGGCGGGTGGAAGCCGCCGGGCGCAGGGTCAATGGATCGGGGTCCAATCAGGGTGCTCGGCAGGGTCAGGTGCGTCCTGACTGCCTCAGATTTCTATTCGACGGTGCCACCAGTGCAGATGCTCGGGGGCGAAAGGGTCGTTCACCGTCCGGTTGAGAATGCGTGCGTCGACAGGGGCCAGCGCGGCTCGTAGCTCTCGTCGAGCCCGGGCACGCAGGTTCCGTGCCGCCACTTCGAGCAGCGTGCGGATGTGCCCGGTTGGGACGTCTGAGTATCCGTAGTGCCACTCTTCAGCATCGCGCGGTCGTCCGGCCCGCAGGGTCCAGCGTCGAAACGCGAGCGCGACGTCACCTCTGGACAGGCCGCGCTCGCGCTCGAACTGGAAGATCTGTCGGTTTACCGATGCGGATAGCCCGGGTATGACGGTCCGTCTGGCGCGGCTTGTGTCCCGAAGCGGCAGCTGAGACCTGATCTCACCCGGTGTTCGGCGAGGCATGCCGACTTCCTGAAGGTGCGCTGACAGGTCTCCGAACGTTAGCCCGGCGGCCAGCGATCCTCAAGGTCTCACCTGAGGGAACGACGTACGCCGACACGGCATCGAGGTGCAGGCGAAGTAGGCGCCACCGTCGGCCGCAGCCGGAGCCGCAGGGGCGAGGAGGTGGGGGAGCCGGGAGCACCCGCTCCCCCGCTGTCGCCTCACACTGCTTGTGCGCCATCCGCGCGCGTCGGCGTGGCCGGCTGCCGCTACGAGTCGCGCATGTCGGCGCCGCGCTACACGTGCCGGACGACCTGGTAGATCGTCTGGGAGGCGGGCGACGGATGCGGGGCGTCGTTCCAGCCGATCTCCTCGGCGCGCTTCTCGATCGCCTTGTGTACGGCGTGAGCTGCTGCTTCATCCTCGAAGAAGGCGATGGACAGCCCATTGCCGGTGGCAGGGTCGACGAGGTGATACGCGCCGTGGACGCCAGGCGTGCCGGCGGCAGCCTCCAGCACCCAGTCGCGGTCGTCACTCGGCATCGGTTCCCACACGGCCACCCTCGCGATCATGGCTGACTCCTTCTCCTCGGGCTGAGCCTCCAGAGTGAAGCAACCCTCCTCGGCACCCGGGCGGCTCCTCCTTCTGTCACCCGTCCGCCGGTCAGCTGCCGGACAGGCGGGGAGATCCACCGAGCCACCCGTGCCGGGCCCGCGCGGCGTGCCGCCGACGGCGTCATGACACCGTGGCTCAGGTGAAGTCGAGCGCGCCCGTGCGGGTGCGCTTCAGCTCGAAGAAGTCGGGGTAGCCGGCGAGCAGCCGGACTCCGTCGAAGACGCGCACCGCATCCTCGCCACGAGGGATCGACGTGAGGACGGGTCCGAAGAACGCGACGCCGTCGATGTGGATGGTCGGTGTGCCGACCTCCTCGCCGACGGGGTCCATGCCCTGGTGGTGGCTCTTGCGCAGCGCGTCGTCGTAGTCGGTGGTGTGTGCGGCGTCGGCAAGGTTCGTCGGCAGGCCGGCCTCGGCCAGCGCCTCGCGGATGACGGCGTCGTTGGCGGCCCGGTCCTCGTTGTGCAGGCGGGTGCCCAGGGCGGTGTACAGGTCCCGCAGAACATGGTCACCGTGCTGCTGGGCGGCGGCTACGCACACCCGTACCGGGCCCCAGCCGGTCTCCAGGAGCCGTTGATAGCGCTCTGGCAGACCCTCGCGACCCTCGTTGAGCACCGACAGGCTCATGACGCGGAAGTTCAGGTCCAGGTCGCGCTGAGCGTCCACCTCCAGGATCCAACGGGAGGTGATCCACGCGAAGGGGCAGATGGGGTCGAAGTAGAAGTCGACTGTGGTCATGAGAAGGAGGCTAGAACCCAAGCGGCCCAGGAGAGAGGGCCATTGGCCCGCCGAGATCACGGGCCAATCCTCAAAGCCGGCCGCGATGCCCCGCCCCGCCTCCCCGCACCACTATCGTCACCTGGATGCAGATTTGCCGAGTTGCAGAGCTCTGCAACTCCTGGACATGCGGAGGCGGGGCGAAGCCACGAACGGCTACAACTCGAGGGCGGCTTCGATGCGCTTGAGCTGGTGGCGGGCCATGGCCAGGTTCGAGCTGGTCTTGTTCAGCACCACGTACAGGAACAGCCCATGACCCGTCCGGCCGGCGAGCAGCCGGATGAGGTGGTACTGACTGCCCATCGTGATCAGGATGTCCTCGATCTCGTCATCGAGACCCAGCATCTCCAGGGCGCGGGCCTTCGCCCGGATCACATCGGTATTCCCCGCCGCCGCGATCGTCATGTCGAGGTCGTTTCCGCCGCCGAGGGTGCCCAGGGCCATGCCGCTGGTGTAGTCCACCAGGGCGACCCCCATACTGCCCTCGATCGACGTCATCGCTTCCTTCAAAGACGTTTCCACAGTCGCCATCAGCCGCAGCTCCTCACCACTCTTTGCTCAGGCCGACGCACAACCGTCGACCTCGTCGTGATGATCACGCTACTCACCGTGCTCGTGGGCGCGGGTGGAAATCTCGAAACTCGGCAAGGACCGGTCGCCGACCGCGCCGACCGCGCCGGCGACACCGGCCCTCCCGGGGCAGGCCCCGATCACACCACCAGCACAAAGCCGCCGGTCAGTTCATGAAGCGGGTGCCGCCGCCCCAACAGGTGTCGTCCCAGACCTGCCGGGCCACCGGCAGCGCGCCGCTGCCCAGGGGGTCGGCGGTGACGGTCCAGACCGCCTGGTGGGTCTCGCCCCCACAGGCGGGATCGGCCCCGTTCGTGCCGTAGTCGTAGAACAGGGCGACATCGCTCTTGCCGTCGGCGTTGTAGTCACCCGTGGTCAGGAACGGCACCCTGGGGCCGCCCTGATTCCGGTCCCACTGGGACGCCAGGTACGGGGCGAACCCGCCATCGCCGTCCGCGTGGGCGCTGAGGGTGAACAGCTTCACGCGCTCCTGGCCGTAGTCGTACATCAGGACGAGGTCACTCTTGCCGTCCCCGTTGAAGTCACCGGAGTCCATGGCCGCCGTCCTCGGGCCGAAGCACGTGCTGTCCCAGACCCTGCGGGCCTCTCCGTCGCCGTTGAAGAGGCCCTGGCCCCCGTTCCCGGAGAGGGTGTACACGGCCTGGTGACCATCGGTGCAGGGGGCGCCGGGCCCGGTCCTGCCGAAATCGTAGAACAGGGCGACGTCGCTCCTGCCGTCCCCGTCGTAGTCACCCGTGGTCAGGAACTTGACGGCAGGTTGCGTGGGTCCTGCGGGCCGGTCCCACCGGGTCTCCATCGGGCCGACTCCGCCGAACCCGCCGTCGCCGCTCTTCAGCGCCTGCAAGGTGAACAACCGCATCTGCCCTGCGGGGTACTGGTACAGCAGGACGAGATCGCTCCTGCCGTCACCGTCGAAGTCACCGGAGTCCATGAACTCCGTCCCCGCGCCCCAGCACTTGCTGTTCCAGACCGACACCGGGGCCTGGACACTGCCGTCGGCCTTGGCCAGCGATACGAAGACCTCCACGCTGATGGCGTTCTTGCAGGCGTCGCCGTCGGCCAGACCGTCGTCATCGATCGGGCCCTCGTCGTAGAACGAAGCGATGTCCGTCCGGCCGTCGCCGTTGTAATCGCCGGAGGTGACGAACTTGGGGCCACCGGACCGGCAGGTGATGTCCTGCTGGGGTCCGGCCGGGCGGACGCTGTCGGAGAAGTCGTTCCTGCCGGCCAGGAGGGACGTCTCCGTGCGCGCGGTGCCGCCGCCGCCCGCTGCGCAACTGACGGGATCGGACGACGCGTAGACCTTGGTCAGCGAGATGTCGGAGATCCCGTCACCGTTGTAGTCGGGCTTCGGCGTCTTCGCACGCACTGTGTCGACGAAGTGAGTGCCGCTCGCGTAGTACGCGTCGACGTGGGCGGCCACCGCGCCGGGGCTCAGGGCGCCCGAGTCGTTGTAGTAGACCCAGTTGACCTTCTGGTCCCAGACGCGCGACTGCCCTTGGCCTCCCAGGCCGAGGAACCACGCGTTGAAGTTGATGGACATGGGCTCGCGCGGGGAGAACGTCGAGGGCGACCCCGGGAGCGCGTGGTTCTGCACGCCGTCCACGTAGTAGACGACGGTGCCGTTCGCCACGGTCATCTGCAGGGTGTGCCAGCCCTGGAGCGAGGCCTTCCGCTCGTACACGTCCCGGTCCTCGGGACCCGGGTTCTTCCCGTCCTGCGGAGAGTGCTTCCAGGAAGTGAGGTAGAGGGAGGGGCCGTGGAGCGGGTGTGCGGGGTCGTCCCAGCCGCGGCTGGGCAGGTACTCGAAGTCGAGTTCGCTGTACCGCTTGTTCTCCGGTCTGATCCGGTCCGCGGTGGATATGGAGTAGAAGGTCTGCACGGGGTGTTCGCCCCCGGCGGTCCCAGAGGTCGGCTGGTCGTTGAAGTAGACGCGCGCGGCGTAGGTGCCGCCGTAGAACTTGGCCCGGGTGGTGTTGATCTGGGCCTGGAGGGTGCCGGCGGAGGTGCCGTCGGTCGTGGCCGACAGCCGCATCGTCTTGTGGCCCTGCGCGGAGGCGTCTTCGGGGAAACTCACCGACGTCGGACGCCACGAGGCGCCCGTCGCCCCCGGCCCGCCGCTGGCGGCGTCGCGTATGGCCCAGCCGTGCGCGGTGATCGCGGGGTCGTCCGGACCGGTGTAGTTGAAGTCGTCGAACAGGGTGCCGCCCGACGGCGCCGGGCTGGACACGGCCCGGACCTCGCCTCCCGGGTCGAACACGCCGGACACCGACGCCGACGCGCCGACGGTGCTGAACGCGGTTGCGGCACAGGCCAGCAAGGAGGTGGCCAGGATCACGAAGCGTCCACGGCCCCGACGCCTCAGGGCATGATCATGATTCATCCTGCCACCCTAGGGGGTCCCCGCTGAGGAGCCCTGACTCGGGTCATGCGCTGGCCCCGCTCGGCAGACTCGCCCCTCGCCACGCCCTCACCGCCGTACTGCCCGGTGACACCCGGCCCTTCCCCGGCGCCGCCGCTTTCCGCAGGCTGCCGGGCACGGACGGCCGTACCCACCATTCCCGCACCCGGCTCGGCTGCTGCGTGTACTACGCCATCCGCCCCGCCGAGGCCTGCCTCACCTGCCCCCGCACCTCCGGCGCCGAACGTCTCCGACGCCTGGAACAGTCGGGGTCAGCCACTGCCACCCCGGCCGCCGCTTGACCGACGACCGCCGCTCCAGCAACCACGCCGGGAGCGCCCTGAACGCTCCTTCCGCGACTGCCAGTTGGCTATGACGGCCAGGACGATCACCGCGATCCGTCGGGGGGACGGGCCGCCACTTGTGCGCGTGCCCTGATGGACACCGTACCTGTCCCCATGCACGGCGTCCTCGGGCGGCAGGCGGGCTGGACGGGTCAGTGGTCGCCCGTGTCCGGGCGCACGGGACGTGGACGTGGCAGCGGCTGACGCCAGTCGCCCAGCCTCGTGAGGAGAAACCGGCGGGCGAGAAAACGTATGTCGTCCCACGCCGGATCTGTGGCCAGGGCGTTGTCCCAGAACCCAACGCGGCAGGTGGCATCGATCTCGCCGAGGCGACGGCCGATGGCCCGAAGGCCGCGCAGATCCTCGGGCTCGAAGGCTCCGCTCTCTGTCAGTCCTTCGGAGACGCGGCAGAGGAGCTCCACCTCTTCAACCACGTCCTTCGTCTCCAGCTCACGGTCGCCCAGCCAGGCAAGTTGATCCTGGGTGTCTGCCGCCAGGAGGGCCATGAAGTACAGGGTCCAGGTGCGCAGGTGGACGTCGCCGAGATGGTTCATACATGCAGGATCGCACCTGGCTCCCACAGCCGTGTTCGATGGCATGGAGGGTGGCAACGGCCGGCGCCACGGAGTCGCGGCCGCCTCGGAGTCGCGACTCCGCGATCCTCCAGCGGCTCGAAGGGGACTGGTCGAGATCCCGCCCCTCCGGGCGTCCTGACGAGTGAACCCGCGCGTGTCCTGACGGGCTCCGGGCGGTCGTGCCGCACCGTGGGTGCAAAGCCCCGAATCGGCATGAGGACGCGACGAGATGACGACCGTAGTGGTGACCGGCGCGAGCGGGAACGTCGGGCGACATGTTGTGAGCGAGCTGCGCCGGCGAGGCATCCCCCACCGCGCGCTCACCCGCAACCCGGAACGAGCCGCTGCCGTACTCGCCACCGGCACCGACCTTGCGCAGGGGGACTTCACCGATCCCGAATCGCTCCGTGCCGCCTTCGCGGGCGCCCAGCAGGTCTTCCTGAGCTGCGCCAACGACCCGCGGCAGGTCGAGAACGCGGCCAACGCGATCGAGGCCGCAGCCGCGGCCGGTGTCCGGCAGATCGTCCTGCTGTCCACGGTCGGAGCCGAGGCCGGCGCCGCGAAGACGTTCGCCGATCAGCACGGCCGCATCGAGCGCCGCCTGCGCTCGGCGGGGATCCCCTTCGTGATTCTCCGGTCCAGCTTCCTGATGTCGAACCTCCTCGGTTCACTGCCGACGATCGGGCAGGCCGGGCGGATCTTCCTGCCCGCGGACGACGCCCGCGTCGCCATGATCGACCCCCGTGACGTGGCCGCCTGCGCGGTCGAGCTGCTCTCCGGGCCGAGCATGGACGGGGAGACCCATCTGATCACCGGCCCGGAGGCCATCACCTTCAGCGAGGTCGCCCAACAGCTCTCCACCGCCCTCGGACGGACGGTGGAGTACGTCGCCGTACCCGACGAGGCAGCCCTGGCCGGCATGCTCGGGGCGGGCCTACCGCCGTGGCTCGCCGAGGGGGTGGTGGGCATCTTCCAGCTGCTCCGGGAAGGCGCCAACGCCGACACCACCGACTCCGTCCGCCGGCTGACCGGGCACGCCCCACGGCCCGTCGCCGACTTCGCCCGCGACCTCATGGCACCGCTCCTGACCCGCTGATGCCGCAGCGGGTGCAGGCTGCCCGGCCCCGCCCTCTCGGGCTCGTTTCGGATCGGCGAAGGCCGGCCCGAAGAGCGTTCAGAGCTCCGACACCGCTCACTGATTCGGGTTCAGGTGCCGGGTGCCGGGCTCGGCACCTGACCCGACGCCAGTGGAGTCGCGGCCAGCGCCGGCAGGCCCCATGCCCGCCTGACCCGATCGACGAGGACGAGGGCGCTGTACGGCGAGACGGCCAGCTCCAGCCGCATGTCGGCCAGGCGTTGGACCGAACCGTCGGGATCGCGTACCGCGGCCTCGGCGCTGCGCTGGTCGAAGCCCGCGGGGGTGAAGATCTGGAGCAGGGTGAGCACGAAGGCGGCGTACGCACGGGCCTCCGCGACCAGCGAACGCGTGGTCTCCGGCAAGGCCGGCCCGTCGGGGGCGCTCTGGGCGGAGGCCGCGGGCGCCACAGGGACTGCGGGCGCCACAGGGACTGCCGACGCCACAGGGGCTGCCGGCGCCGCGAATTCCTGCAAGGCGCGCACGACGGCGGCGCCCTCCTCCGGGCGGGCGTCGTCCAGCCGCTCGGTCAGGAGCCGGTAGTCGACCATGACCGGTGCGGTCTCCGCCGTCCACGGCTGGGCGGCTAGCAGGGTCCGGAACCCGGCCAGGGTGTCGGACAGCTCCTCCGCCAGCATCACGAGCGCGATGTCGCACAGTTCCACGTACGGGGTGCTCTGGCGCAGCTCGACCAGGCCGAGTGCGTAGCGGATGAGGTCCCGTGGGATGCCTCCGGACAGGGCATGGGCAAGGACCGCGTACGGGCGGGGCAGCCCGGGTACGCGCTCCTTGAGGATCGCCACCGACTCGGCGGGCGTCATCGGCCGGACGTGCACGATGTCGTCGAAGGCGCTGTCCGTCGTATCGCGGTGGGGCATGCCCCGGCGTACGAACCCCGCGCTGACGTCCTCGGCCACGGACAACAGGCAATAGACCCGCGGTACGCCGAGGATCGCCTTGATCTCGCCGAGGAACGTGCGTGCCTGTGCCGGAGTGGCCATCCGGTCCAGCTCGTCGATACACAGGAAGACGCGCCCGTCGCCCTTCTCGTCCAGTTCATCCGCGATCGCGCCCACCAGAGCCAGGAACTCCGCCACCAGTTGGGGGAAGTTCGGCGGCACGCTGGAGAGGGTGGAGCCGTGCACGCTCCCGAAGGGGGCCCCGGCGTGAAGTTGAGTGCGGCGGACGTGCCCTGGACCGTGCGGAGCCTGAAGAGCTGGTTCAGGCAGCGCCGGCCGAGATCGGTCTCCTTGGTGTGCCGCCGCTTGCGCCGCTTGGAGGAGGAGCGGACGAGCGCCAGTCCGAGCATGAACACCGCGAGCCGGCCGGGGTTCTCGGCGTCGAACACGACCGGCCGGGTCATCGCGGAGAACGCCATGAAGCCGATGCAGGCCAAACCGGCCAGGGTCACCGCGACCAGCGTGCGATCGCTGGAGGTCAGACGTCGCGGGATGACCTGCACCTTGACGAACAGGTACACGAACATCGGCACGAGCAGGGTGGCGAAGACGGTTGCCACACCGTCCCGTGGTGTATCCGGCCCATTGGTCCAGCTGATCCCGTCGGGCAGGAGGCCCACGGTGTGGTGCAGGTCCACCCCTGGACGGGCCGCGCCGGCGTGGGCCGCCCCCGCGGTTCGGGGGCGGCCCGGACGGTCGGGGCACTGGCCTTGCGGGTCCGGATGGCTCGGGCACGGGCGGTCGGACGGTTCCAGCCCGTCGAGCAGGTCGCGCAGCACGGAGCAGAGATCGCCCGGTACGGAGATGGCGCGGACGAACGGGGGTTCCGGGCCGAAGGAGATGACCGAGGTGTCCGCCAGGGCCTCCTCGAGTCCCGCCCGCGCCAGGTGGGGCAGGCGGGTGCCAACGAGCAGGCAGACGTCCGTGCGCCGCAGACGGCTCTCGACACCCGGATGCCCCATCACCCCCGCCACCCCGGCGTACCGGGGGTCGTGGTTGTCGAACGCGTCCTTGGCATCCGGGGTGACCGCCACCCATGCGCCGAGCCGGCGCGCCAGCGCGGCGAGTTCGTCGCGAGCGGAGGCCGCGAGCACCCCCGCGCCCGCGATGACCAGCACGCCGGCGGCCGCCCGCAGGCAGGCCAGCGCCCGGTCGAGCGCGGCCGGGTCCGCCGTTGCCGCGGGAGGATCCGCGGGCCTCGGCCACGCGGTGCGGCCGGCCGGGGCCCGCTGCACGTCCTTGGGCAGGAGCAGCACCGCGGGCCCGGCGGGGTCCGTCCGCGCGGCGGTGAGGGCCCGGGGCAGTAGCTCGGCGAGAGCGTTCGGACTCCCGGCCCGGGCGCAGAACCGGGACACGGCGGCGAACACCCTGCCCGCGTCGAGCGAGCCGGCCCGGCCGCTGCCGTCCTGGAATGCTCCCCGGCCTTCGAGACCGGTCTCCGGCTGCCCCACCAGGGCCAGTACCGGCACCCGGGAGGCATAGGACTCGGCCAGCCCGGGCACCAGGTTCATCGCGCCGCCGCTCGAGGTCGCCGCGACCACCCCGAGGCGCCCGGTGACCCGGGCGTACGCGTCGGCCATCGCGGCCGCGGAGAACTCGTGCTTGGCCACGACGCCGCGGACGCTGCCGCGAGCCGCGTGGAGGGCGTCGTACAGGTCCTCGATGTTGGCGCCTCCCACGCCGAAGACGTGGCCGACGCCCAGTCCGGCTAGCTCACTGACCAGCCGATCCACGACCCGGGGCTCCCTCACGCGCCCAGCCTGGCTCCGGTGGCCCGGCCCCGCAAAAGAGGACCGGCGACATTTCCGAGCAAACCCCTCCCTCTCGCCCCCGTGCGCCCGCGATCTCCACGCGAACGGCCGAATGCCCGGGAGCCAGGGTGTTGTTACCGGGTGGCCGTCCGAAGCCGGACGATCGAGACGGTGACGGTCCTGCCGCGGCGGGGGCCGGTCACATCTCTACGGCGGGTTTCATCCTGCCGACCGTCCAGTTGCGCTGCCTGTGTGCGACCAGGACGGCCAGCGCGAGCGCCGTCACCAGGAACCCGGACAGCACCAGCACATCGAGCCAGTAGTGCCGTTGAGCCCCGCCGGAGATGGAGACGCGCAGGCCGTCGATGAGGTAGGACATCGGTAGCAGCGGATGCAGGAACTTGAAGGGCTGCGGTGAGGTCAGAACCGGGTACGTACCGCCTCCGGACGTCAGCTGCAGCATCAGCAGCACGAGCGACAGCAGGGCGCCGACCACCCCGAAGGCCGCCTTGAGGACGTAGGAGATCGCCGTGAACGCGGCCGCGCCCAGCAGCATGATTCCGATGGTCTGTGCGGGGTGGAGCGGGTCGAGGCCGAGGCCCAGATCGACCGCGGAGTAGAGGACCGCGACCGCGAGCGCTCCGATGCCCAGGATCGGCAGCCATCCTCCGAGGGCCACGGTTGCCGAAGGCATGTTCCCCGCCAGCGCCCTGGCGTTGAAGGGACGCAGGATCTGATAGCCGATGAGCCCGAGGACCCACAGGGCGATGCCGAAGAAGAAGGGAGCCAGGCCGCGGCCGTTGACGTGGGCCGGGTTCTCCACGTCTGTGCGGATCTCCACCGGGTTCGAGAGCACGTCAGTCATCTTGGTCCGCCGGACCGGCCGGATCGTGGGGATCTGACGCGCCCCCGCTTCGAGCCCGTTCGCCAGCTCGCTCGCGCCGCCCTTGAGCTGGACCAGGCCCGACACCAGTTTGTCGGCGCCCTTGCGGGCCGTGCCCAGGTTGTCGCGGAGCTCCACCGCCCCCTGCGCTACCTGATGGGCCCCGTCGTTGAGGAGCTGGACCTGCGATTTGGCTTCGGCGATGGTGCCCGGCAGCTCGGCGAGGCGTGCGGCGGCCTGGTCGACGACCCCGGCCAGACGTTGCACCGTGGCTTCGATCCGGTGCTGGGCGTCGTCGATCCGGTCGGCTGCGGTCTTCACCTCCCTCGCCAGCACGATGAGTCCGGCGCACACCGGCCCGGGGTCCCCGGCGCATCTCTTCTTGACGTGGTCGTAGAGCATGTCGGCCACGCGGGCGGCCTTGGTGGTGCTCTCGGTGAGGTCGTGGGCAATGGTGAGCGCGGTGTTCTCTCCGTCGACGAGCAGTTTGCCAGGGCGTCGAGCGAGGCGGGCACCGTGGCGGCCCGGGCGAGGAGCCGCTGGAGGGCGTGGAGGTCCTTGGAGATCCTTTCCGCCTGCCGCTTGGCGGTGGTCGCTGCCTTGACCGCATCGCGGCACACCTGGCTCGTGTTGCCGGCGCAGAGCTCCTTCACGGTCGTCAGTACGGCCGAGGTGTCGGCAACCGCCTTGTCCGCCAGCAGGGTCAGCACCTCTACGGTCGAGCCTGCGGCCACCGCCCCTTCCCGCACGAGGGAGGCGGCCCGGGCGACCTCCTTCTCGAACGCCGCCGCAGCGCTGTCGACCGCTTCGACCAGCTTCTGCGTGCCGTCGGCCACCTGCCCCGCACCGTCGGCCAGGGTCTTCGAGCCGTCGGCCAGCTTCGTGATTCCGGTGGCGAGTTCCCGGGATCCGCTGACCGCGGTGCCCGCGCCCGCGGACAGCTTCCCCGCGCCGTCGGCCGCGGTGGCCAGCTGGTCGTGCAGTTCGGGCAGCTTCCCGAGCGAACCGCGCAAGCTCGACGACGGCGAGCCGAAGTGCGCTCACCCGTCCGTCCCAGCCCCGAGGTCGATCACGCGGTCCACGTCGGACGGAGCAGCGCAGGCGCTCGCCACCACGCTCACTCCGGAGTCGGCGACCTTCCGCAGATACGCCCAAGCCCGTTTCAGATCCGCCGGAACCAGGCCGTCGTCCACATCGTCCACGAAGATCGCCGACGCGCCCGAGGCCAGGGCGAGCCCGACGTCGACCCGTAGTTTGTCCGCCGTGGACAGCTCGCCGTACCTCTGGTCCTGGTCACCCGGAAGCCTGCCGCTCAGGCCCTGGTCCCGCAGTAGCCGGCCCACCTTGCGGTGCTCGTCCGTTTCGACCACGCCGGTGATCCGGGCCAGTGAGGTGACGTCGCGAACGTCAGGTTCCGGACCCTTGCCCTCGCCGCCCTGCAACCGCCCGGCCAGTGCCATCAGCAGGCTCGACCGGCCGGACCCTCCCGGCCCGACCACGGCGACCAGCTGCCCCTTCCCGATCTCAGCGTCGATGGGACCGAAGACGGGCCCGTCCGGTCCCGACAAACGAAAACCATTTACCGAGATCATTCCGACAAGATAGGTGCAATCCGGATCAATTCATAATGCTTCAGGGCAACTCGATCTGGAGTCTCCAATTTGCAATATCCGATTAACGACCGATCGGAAATCGGCAGGGAACGGCACTCGGGCTTGGCCCAGAACACCCCCTCGGGCGCCCTGGCTGGGGCCTTCGTGCCGCTCCGCCCCCTGTGGCGGCCACCGTGGCCGGCCGCTTCGACAAGGCCGCGGACGTGGCCACCTGAGGCCTCGCGGTACATGCTCTGACCTGCGCATTTACCTCAAGATACCTAGGATGGGCACTCGTGCTCAGGACGGCCCAGGGAGGGTGTTTCATGACCGAGTCCGGCAACCCCAGTGAGCCCGCTCAGCCCGCGAACGTGAACGTGAACGTGAACGAGTACAACAGCAGCCACATCCAGGTACTCCAAGGCCTTGAGGCCGTGCGCAGGCGCCCCGGCATGTACGTCGGCTCGACCGGCGAACGCGGCCTGCACAACATGGTGTACGAGGTCGTCTCGTACGCCGTCGACGAGCACCTGGCCGGCCACGCCGACGTCATCGACGTCACGATCACCGCGGAGGGCGGCATTCGTGTCGTGGACAACGGGCGGGGTCTGCCCCTCGACGCGGAGGGACCCAGCGGCAAGTCCGCCGTCGAACGCGAACTGACGGAGCTGTCCTTCGGCCCCAGGGCCCACAGCGGATACGGAGTCTGCGGCGGCCTCAGCGGCCTGGGTCTGTGCGTGGTCAACGCGCTGTCGAGCCGTCTCACGGTCGAGGTCCGCCGAGACGGCCACCGTTGGACCCAGGAGTACGAGAAGGGCACGGCCGTCACTCCCCTGACGAGGAACGAGGAGACGAGCGAACACGGCACCACGATCACGTTCCTGCCCGACGCCGACATCTTCGAGACCACCCGCTGCTCGTTCGCCACGCTGTCGGAGCGCTTCCAGGAACTGGCCTACCTCAACAGGGGACTGGCCGTCTCACTCACCGACGAGCGTCCGGAGCGGCCGGTCCGCTACCACCACGTGGACGGCCTTCAGGACTACGTCGCCCGCCTCAGCCCCTACCCCGCGAGTCCCGTCCACTCCCCCGCCGTCGCTTTCGAGTCGGAGAACGAGGACGGGACGATCTGCGTGCAGGTCGCCGTGCAGTGGAACACCTGGCTCCCAGGAGAGCTCCGCTCCTTCGCGAACAGCACCCGCACCCGCGAAGGCGGCGCCCACGAAGAGGGCTTCCGTGCCGCGCTCACGTCCGTCGTCAACGAGTACGCGCGTCGGCAGCGGCAACTGTCGCCGGACGACGAGGACATCACGGCCGGGGCCGTCAGCGAGGGCCTGACTGCGGTCATCTCCGTAAAGCTCGCCCATCCCGTCTTCGGGGGCGCCACCAGGACCAGGCTCACCAATCCCGAAGCGAACGCCTACGTGCAGGACGTAGTCAGCAGACACCTCACCGACTGGCTGGACCACAATCCGAACGAAGCCGCGTCCATCATCCGCCACATCCTCAATGCCGCTACCGGCCGCGGGAGGTGGTGACGAAGAACCTCCCGCTGGTCCGTGGATGCATCCGCCTGGGTCACGCCGTCCTGTACCACCGCTGACCGATGGCGCCGTTGCACGACCAGATCTGTACGTCCTGGCCGATGCCGGGTCCGCCGCGGGCATCGAGGCACAGGTCGGGCCGCAGGTCACTCACGAGAACGACGCCGCTGCGGACGGTCCAGCGTTGGCCGGCGCCACCGTTGCAGTCCCAGATCTGTACGTCCTGGCCGGGTGTCGCCACCCCGCCCCGCACATCGAGGCAGAGGTCGGGCCGCAGGTCGCTGACGAGGCTGGCGCCGCGCCAGGTCCACCGCTGGCCGGCGCCACCGTGACAGTGCCAGACCTGCATGTCCTGGCCTGCCGCCGACACCCCGCCGCGCACGTCCAGGCACTTCCTGCTGTCGTAGCCGGTGAGCTTGAATCCGGCGGCAGCCTGTGCAGGAGCAGCCGCCGGAAATCCTACGGTCAAGGCGGCAACGAGACCGGTCACGGCCATCTTGGTGCGCGTGCGGCGCTTGGCGTTGTGCATGGTTCTCCCATCCAGGGGCGGATCCCGGATCCGAGAATGACGGGAAACGCGCGGAACAGGAAAGCGCCATTCCGGTCAACGGCGCACCAGCAGCCGATGGCCGCCGCCGACCCCAGGTCACGGCCGACGCGCCGTGCTGCGAGGCGGGGGGTGCGGCCGGGCCCCGCAGCCTATGTCCAGCACGGAATCGGTTTCCGTAACGGCCGCGGGTGCCGCGGTCGGGCCTCGGCTGCTGGTGTGTGGTGGGGTCAGCCGGCGGAGCCGGCGCGGCGCATCCGTGCGGCGAGGAGGAAGCCTGCGCCGGCGACGAGCGCGGTGCCGGCGCCGCCCGCGATCAGAGCCGTGTCGCCCGCGCCGGTGGCGGCGAGAGCGGAACCGCTGCCGCCCTGGGGGGTGACGGCGGTGTTGCCGGCGACCGAACCCGCGCCGGGGTTGTGCTGGTCCTGCTGGGCCTTGTTCTTGTCGTTCTCCTGCCGGGCCTTCTGGTCCTTCGCGCGCGCCTCGTGCTGTCCCGTCTTCAGGAACTCGCCGCGGTCGGCGGCGGTGCCCGCCAGCGCGGTCCGGCCGGCCTTGACCAGTTCCGGTCCCCCGCCGTCGATGATCCCCGCTATCGCGACACGGTTGTCCTGGTCGCGAAGCTCGTACTGGGTCACCTCGAGGAAACGGCGAAGCTCGGCCGGGGTCGCGGAACCGCTGAGGAGCTTGCCGATCGCCTCGCTCAGGACGGGCCCGTTCGAGGCTTCGTAGATGCGGGACAGCTCGACCCGGTCATCGGAGGCCTGCGCGAGGTGCTGTCCCGTCTTCAGCAAGGCGATGCGGTCAGCAGGGGTGCCCTTGAGGGCCTTCTTGCCCGCTTCCCTCAGTCGGGGGCCGCCGGTGCCGATCAGCCTGGAGATGTCGACCTTGTTGTCCTCGTCGCGCAGCTCGTGCTGAGTGACCTCGTAGAAGAGGCGCCACTGCTCCAGAGTCGTCTTGTGCGCGTTGAAGATCTTGCTGATGCCTTCTTGCAGGCCGGGGCCGGCGCTTTCCCCGAGACCGGCGACCAGCACCCGGTAGTCGTCGAGGCGGATCCGGTGCTGATCGGTCTCGATGAACTTGCGCATGGCCGCCGGGCCCTCGGCGATGGCCGTGTGGCCGGCTTCCTTCATGTACCCACTGGCCATCGGGTCGGCGATGATCGCGAGGACGGTCCTACGGTCCTGCTCCGCCGGGCTCTCGTCGGCCTGACCGCTCGCCGCCTGGTCAGGTGCGGTGGGAGCCGTCGGGTTGGTGGACGTAGCGGCATCCTTGTCGGCGGCGAAGGCCGGCGAAACGATGAGGACGGCCGGAGCCAGAGCAGCAGTGGTAACCGCCGCGGCGATCTGGGACAACTTCACAGACAAAACACCCTGGAAAACGTTCTTTCGCGACACAAGACTCACGAGCCGCACCGATGGTTGTACGGCTCAACAAGAACCGGGGCCGGGGCGTGGAGCTCGTCGGCCGCCTGGCGGAGGTGGCGAGCGGCTACGTGGGCCTCAGCGCGGCGTGCCCGCAGGATCGGTGTTGTCGTGCGATCGGACGGCAGCGAGGGGTTGCCCTGTCCAGCGCCGCACGGCGCGGCGCAGGCCGCCGGGGTCGGAGTAGCCGGTCCGTCTGGCGACGGAGTCGAGGGTCATGTCGGTGGTGGTGAGCAGGCGGAGGGCGCGTTCGCGGCGCAGCGCCTGAAGTTCCTCTGACCAGGTGGTCTCGTGTTCTTCGAGGCGGCGTTGAAGCGTGCGGGTGCTGAGGGACATCTGCTGCGCTACGACGCGCACGGTGGGGATCTCGGCGTCCGGAGCGCCCCGGAGAGTGGTGCGGAAGTGGGCGAGCCAGTCATGCAGGGGGATGGCGTCGGCGAGGCTCTGTTCGGCGTGTCTTCGTAGGAGGTCGGACAGGCCGGGGGCGGCGTGGGGCAGGGGGGTGGTGAGGTCGGAGGCCTTGAAGGTGATGGAGTTGACGGGGCTCGCGAAGTCGATGGCGCGGGTGCCGTACAGGTGTATGAGGGTTTGGTGGGTTTGGGGAGCTCGGGCTGCCAGCGCGACCTTGGTGGGGATGATGGAGCGCCGGGCGGATTCGCTGACGCGCTGCCGAAGGAGGCCCAGGGCGTAGGCCCGTACGGCGGAGGCGACGTCGTCGGTCAGATCGGCTGCGTTGACGTGGCTGATGGTGACGTGCTGCTCGGTCTCTTCGATGTGGAGGGTCTCGGTACCGGCGTCCGCGACGGTGGCGACGTAGCGGGCAGCGTCGTAGAGGCCTTCGAGTGGTGTCGGCGCTTGCGTGACGAGATAGTCCCAGACGCCGAGGCTCCCCAGGGTGCTCTCCTCGGCCATGCGCAGTGCGACCTCGTGCCAGGGGGCCTGCAGCGTCATGAGTTCCCAGATGCGGATGCTGGTGGACGCCGGCATGCGGTAGCGGTCGTCCGTCAGGTGCTGGGGGGCCATGCCGAGCAGGCTGGCGTATTTGGCCGGGCTGACGCCGCTGTTCTTGGCGGTACTCGCGTTGAGGCGGGTGAAGGCCGCGGGGGTCGTTCCCGGAAACTGCGGGGGGTACGCGGATGCCGGACCCGTGGGGCTGTGGGGGTGAGCCGGGTCTTCGTGGCGCGTGAGGCCTTGCTGGTGGCGCGTGGGGCCCTTAGCCGGCGGCAAGAGTTGGTCTAGCGTCATGTCCGTCCTTGTGCGGGGTGGTTGGGGAGCGTGCCGTGGCCCGCCGCGCGAGGTGCTGTTCGTGCTGGGGAGCGGCTGCTGCGGGGGTCGTCGCCGGTCATTGGTTCTGTTGCTGTCTTCCGTCCAGGGTGCTGACGAGGCGCTGGGGTTCCCAACTCCGCCCGTTTTCAGTCCATCGGGTGTGCGGCAGACACGTTAACCGAGTTCAAAGGCTTGGCGTGATCAGCGGGAATGACGCTCCGCTTTCAGTCAAGGGCATAGCGCTGCACGGGGGATGGATTGCGTTGCACAGGAAGAATGGCCACATTGATCGGAATTGCGACGCCGGGCGCTCCGGCCTCCGTGTCCGCACTGCCCGACCCGGCCGTCGGAGCCCCGCGGGATCTCGCTGCGGACGGTATGCCGGGACAGAAGTAGCGACGCCGATCCGCTGAGCATCCGGTTCCGGCGGCTTGGGCAACACCCCCTGAGCAGCGCGCCGACAGGCCCCCCGTGAGCCCCGGTTCGGCCCCGATTTCGCGTGCTCGACCACCCGCGTCGGGGATCTTCCGGAGCCGTAGGCGCCTCGCCACAGCTGTGCGCTGTTGGCTGCGAGCTGCACCGGCCGCTGTGGGCGACGCATCCACTCCAGCCTTCCTCGGTTCCCCGGCCGTGCGCACAGTGCCGGCGGCGACACCGGGACCTGCTCAACTCCCCGAGATCCGTCGCGAAGAAGGTCGGGGAAGGCCCCGCCCGCCCACGCACCTTTCAACATCCTCTTGGAGAATCACATGTCACAGTTCAAAAGAAGCGCCCAGGTTTCCGGCGCCATCGCCGCCGGCGCCGTGGGCCTGAGCCTGCTCAGCACCCCCTCCCAGGCCCTGCAGGGCTCCGTGGCCAACGCGAGTTACGGCTTCTCCGCCCGCATCCTCATAGGCGAGTCCGAGCGTGCCTGCACCGGAACGCTCGTCTCCCAGCGCTGGGTCCTGACCGCGGCTTCCTGCTTCGCCGCCAACGGCAAGCCCGCGGCCGGCAAGCCCGCCGTCGCCACCACCGTCACCGTCGGGCGCACCGACCTGACGCAGACCTCGACCGGTGCCGTGCGCACCGCGGTGGAGCTCTTCCCGCACCCCGACCGAGACCTCGTCCTGGTGAAGCTGAACACCGGTGTCGCCGGCGTGAAGCCGGCCGCCCTGGCCGCCACGCCCGTCACGGCCGACCAGGCCGTCACGGTCGCCGGCTTCGGCCGGACGAAGACCACCTGGGTCCCCAACACCCTGCACACCGGCGCCTTCAACGCCACCGGGGACAGCTCCGCGAACATCGCCCTGACCCCGACCGGCGACGCCGTGATCTGCCAGGGCGACACCGGCGGCCCGGTCCTGCGCGCCAACGGCCAGAGCCAGGAACTCGTCGCCGTCGCCAGCAGGTCCTGGCAGGGCGGATGCCTGGGCACCCCCGCCACCGAGACCCGTACCGACGCCCTCGCCACCCGCATCGACGACGTACGCGCCTGGATCACCGGCAACGTCACCCCGGTCGCGGGCGACATGAACGGCGACAACAAGCCCGACATGGTCGCTGTGGACGACGAGGGCCAGCTGCGCCTCTACCCCGGCACCGGCACCGGCGCCGTCGGCGCGCATGCGCTGATCGGCACCGGCGGCTGGGGCGGCGCGTCGGTGACGCACCGCGGTGACTGGACCGGTGACGGCATGGAGGACATCGTCGCCCTGGTCGGAGGCGAGCTGCGGGTCTACCCCAACCGCGGCGACGGCACCCTCGCCGCCCCGGTCAAGATCGGCACGCTGCCCACCACGGCCCGGATCGTCGGCGTCGGCGACACCACCCGTGACGGACAGCCCGACCTCGCCGTCACCAACGACGACAAGCTCTGGATCTACCCGGGTGTCGTCGGCACCACCCCGAAGCACGGCACCCCGATCCAGATCGGCACGGGCGGCTGGGACGTCATGACCCTGACCGCCCCCGGCGACGCCAACAAGGACGGCCGCCCCGACCTGCTGGCCCGCGACACCCGTGACGGCATCTTCTACGTCTACCTCGGGCAGCCCAACGGCTCCTTCAGCGACCGCACCGAGTTCGGCCGCGGCTACACCGTCGCCAACCGGCCCCTCGTCGCCGGCGCCTCGGACGCCAACCGCGACGGCGTCGCCGACATGTGGGCCACCGCCGGCGACGGCACCCTCAAGTTCTACAAGGGCGGCTCCGACATCCACGGACCCATCGACGGCCCGAGCGTCCAGGTCGGCACCGGCGGCTGGGGCGCCATCAAGTCCATCAGCTAGCCAAGCCCGGCCGGCGGACCTGAACCGGACCGGCCCTGAACCGAACGCCTCCGTCCCCGTCCTCGAACGGGAACGGAGGCGTTCGGCGCAGCAACCGCCGCGAGGCCAGGAGGATTCCCCGTCGGCGGCGGTTGGCGATGTGGAACGCCTTGGCTGTGGTCATTCCCCGCACTCCGGACGAGACGAAGCGCATCACGGAATCCTGCTTGAACCCTTGCGGACGCCGCCCTCCCACTTGACCCGCTCCCCTTCGGAAACACCCCTGTGGAACGCGGAACCCGGAGCGGAGCAGGCGGCGGAGGCGGTGCGGGCACGCCTGACCGTGGAGCTGGAGGGGGACCCCGGTCTCGCCGAGCAGCTGCGGGCCGCGCTGCGGCCCGGGCCCCCACCGGTTCCGACGCACCCGCCGACGATCACCCAGAGCGTCCACATCGGCGGCAACGCCAACCACTCCACCATCAACGTCGGGCCGCTGCACCTGAAGAAGACTGCGGGGACGGCGGTCACCCTCGCTGTCATCGGCGTGGTGCTGGCCCTGCTGGTCACACTGGGCTTCCGCAGTGTGGCGCAGATGCTGGGCGACGACGAAGGCGAGCGCAAGGTGGCTCCCCTCACCGAGTTGGCCACCGTCAAGAGCGTCCTGCCCGGCAGGGCGGGCCTGCCGGCCGAGTTCAAGAGCAAGCGCGATCCGGTGGTGACCACGGGGGAACGGGGCTGCCAACCCGAGTGCGAGGGCCGTCTGTTCACCGCCAGTACGACCATGGCGCGCGAGAGACCGCAGAAGACGGCCGTGCTCTACGTCGCGGCCTTCGACAGCGCCGCGCACGCCGCCCAGGCGTTCGATCAGATGCGTAGGGACCGCTGCACGACCGCGGCAGGCGACCTCGAGCCGTCGCTCACCGCGCTCGGACGGATGATGGCGGACCGGGCACAGCAGGCGCAGAACGGGAGCACCCCCTCTGCCACCGCGTCCTTCTGATCCCCGCCGGATGGGGACGGGCATGGTCGGCGGTGGCGTCACGTCCAGGGTGCCCTGCAGCTCGCGGATCTGGGTCTGGAAGGCGTCTCCGAGGCGCTGCACGGAGAGCTGGAGCTTGAGCATGCAGGTCGAACCGGCTTCCATCGCTGACTACGCCGTCGGCGCCGGACCGGTGCGCGAGGCACTCGCCGAGAACGACGGCCGCCAGCCGGGCGATCCGCCGAAGGCGTGGCCGAAAGGCGATCCTCCGTTCGGTGGGTTTTGTCCACCAGCCCTTCTCCCGGGTACGCGGCACCCGATAGCTGTGGCGTCATGACCTTTCTCAGGGCAAAACTCCGCACAGCAGCCGCCGTCACAGCCGCGCTGACCATCGGCGTTCTGGCGTCGGCGCCGACCTCCGCCGGCGCGCAAACCACCGCAGCCCCGGCCACCCGGGCGTTCTCCCAGGCCGGTGGGACAGCCTTCGCCTCGGGGTGCGGCTGGAACGAGGGCGTGGGCAGGGAACGGGCGTTCTACGAGCACTGCGCCACCGACACCAACGTGTGGATCCAGGTCAAGCGGTGGCCCCGGTCCAACTACCACCGCTGCGTCGGACCCGGCCGCACCAACCTGGACGCCGACGCCACCGGCGCCTGGTACGACAGCGACTTCCGGGGCGGACTCTGCTCCCACCCGGGAGACACCGGGCCCTGACCGGACCCTGACCGCCGGCAGCCACGATCGGTGACGGGCCGCTCGCCCCCGCGCGGGGGCGGGCGGCTCATCCGTGCGAGACTCCGGCAGGTTGCGACCGCTCTCCCGTGACGGTTACGCCCGAGGGACGACTCGCGGGGCCGGCGGTTGGCATGCGGCGCGGACGTCTTCCTCAGTGCGCGGCCAGAACCGTCCTTCGAGGGCCTCCGCACTGCGGTTGAGCCGGACCAGGACGTCTCCCAGCTCCCGCACTTCCTCAGGGGACCAGTCGGCGAGCACCCGGGCCAGGCAGGACCGGTTGACCTCACGGTCTTCGGCGAGCCGGCGCCCGCCCTCAACGGTGATGCGCAGCTTGCGGGCCACGCCGCCGTCCGGGTCCGCGACGCGCTCGGCCAGTCCGCAGCGCAGCAGCGCGGCCGTCTGGCGGTTCACGGTCGAGGTGTCGAGGCCGAAAGCCTCCGCCAATTGCCCTATGGACATGGGGCCTTGCGTGTCGATCCGGCTGAGCAGCAGGTACGCCGACCGCTCCAGGCGTTCGGGGTCGCGCTCGCGCCGGGCCAGTACCTGGTGCCGCGAGAGCAGCATGAGCTCCCGCTCCAGTTTCTCCAGCACCGCGCCTCCCGATCCTTCCGGCGGTCCATTATCGCGCACCTGTGGACCCGCGGACCGGCGGACCCCGGCACGGCCCGGTCTGCGGGCGGTCCGAACGACGGCGCCGGACCCTGCAATATGCATGATACATAGCATGTGTACTATGCACTCCTCGTTGTCACTGCGACGAGCCGCACCTCACCCCGGAGGACCCGCATGACCGTCTCCACGTCCACCGCCTCCCGCGCGGCCGCGATCCTGTCCCGGCCCGTCAAGCTCAACGGCCTGACCGTCCCGAACCGCATCGCGATGGCACCGATGACGCGGATGTTCTCTCCCGGCGGCGTGCCCGGCGAGGACGTGCAGGCCTACTACGCCAGCCGGGCCGCCGCGGGTGTGGGCTTGATCGTCACCGAGGGCACGTACGTCGGTCACGACTCCGCCGGGCAGAGCGACCGGGTGCCGCGGTTCCACGGCGAGGACCAGCTGGCGGGGTGGGCGAAGGTCGCCGCGGCCGTGCACGAGGCGGGCGGCACGATCGTGCCGCAGCTCTGGCACATAGGCATGGTGCGCAAGCAGGGCGAGGCACCGTACGCCGACGCCCCCGCCGTCGGCCCCTCCGGCATACGCGTCGACGGCACCGAGGGGACCGGCAAGGCGATGACCCGCGCCGACCTCGACGACGTCATCGGCGCGTTCGCCGACGCCGCCGCGGAGGCCGAGCGGATCGGCTTCGACGGCGTCGAGCTGCACGGCGCCCACGGCTACCTGCTCGACCAGTTCCTGTGGGAGCGGACCAACCGCCGCACCGACGCCTACGGCGGCGACGCGGTGGCCCGTACGAAGTTCGCCGCGGAGATCGTGGCCGCGGTCCGCGAGCGCGTCCCGGCCGACTTCCCGGTGATCTTCCGCTACTCGCAGTGGAAGCAGGAGGCCTACGACGCACGGCTCGCGCAGACCCCGCAGGAGCTGGAGGCGATCCTGGCCCCGCTGGCGGCGGCCGGCGTCGACGCGTTCCACGCCTCCACCCGGCGCTACTGGCTTCCGGAGTTCGAGGGCTCGGACCTGAACCTGGCGGGCTGGACCAAGAAGCTCACGGGCCGGCCGGCCATCACCGTCGGCTCGGTCGGCCTCGACGGCGACTTCATCCGCGCCTTCGTCGGCGAGGGTGCGGCGCTGGGCGACATCGACAACCTCCTGGACCGCATGGAACGCGACGAGTTCGACATGGTCGCCGTCGGCCGGGCGCTGCTCCAGGACCCGCAGTGGGCGGCGAAGGTCCTCGGCGACCGCTTCGACGAGCTGAAGCCGTACGACGCGGCGGCGCTCAAGTCGCTCAGCCGGTAGCCGGTACCGGTAGCCGCAAGCCCTCCGGACAGCCGGTCCGAGGACGCCCCGTGACATCCGACCGCCGATGTCACGGGGCGTTCGCGTCGGCTGTCCGGCCGATCCGCTCCCCCGCGCCGAATCGGGGCCCGCCCCGATGGCGACGCCATCGTGTGTGTGGCCGCGGTTCCTACCCGTGCGCGGGCTCCAGCACGAAGACGGGGATCACACGGTCGGTCTTCTCCTGATACTCGGCGTACGGCGGATACGCGGCGACCGCGCGCTCCCACCACTCGGCCTTCTCATCCCCGGTGATCTCACGGGCCGTCATGTCCTGGGGTACGGGCCCGTCCTGGAGCACCACGTGCGGGTCGGACTTGACGTTGAAGTACCAGACCGGGTGACGCGGGAAGCCGCCCTTCGAGGCCACGGCCGCGTACCGCCCCTCGTGCTCCACGCGCATCAACGGGATCTTGCGGATCTTGCCGCTCTTCGCGCCGCGCGTCGTGAGAATGACGACGGGCAGGCCGGTGTCCCAGAGCGTCGATCCCTGCGTACCGCCCGATCTTTCGTACAGCTCGACCTGATCGCGCACCCACTGCGCCGGACTCGGCCCGTACTCGCCCTCAATGGGCATCGCATTCACCCCATCGTCACGTCATGAAGTGTGCTGCACGACAGCTGGTCGGGTAAAACGCACAGTCCCTGCGGACGCGCCCGCGGGAACGACCCGATTTCATGGCGTGATCATGTGCGCGTCACATCCTCTCCATGGTCGCTACCCGCGGGTAGACCACGGTTTGGGGCGAGCCGCCACGCTGCACTCGTGGCAGGGCCGCACCCTGAACCCCGTGAGCAGGAGACCATGATGAGTGTGACGTCGAAAAGGCAGATGACGGCCGCGGCCGCAGCGACCCTTGTGGTGCTGGGAGTGGTCGCGGTCCCCGCGCACGCAGGTGAGGACCGCACCGCGACGCCGTCGCTGCCCCAGGTGGCGGCCTCCGTGGAGACGCCGTCGCTCTTCGGCGACGAGGCGGGCGGCAACGCCGACGCCGACGACCCCGCGATCTGGCGCAACGCGAAGAACCCCGACCGCAGCCTGGTCATCGCCACCGCCAAGGAAGGCGGCCTGCGGGTGTACGACCTGGACGGCCGCGAGGTGCAGGCCATCGCGGCCCCGCAGCCGCCCCGCGCGGGAGACAAGCCCGGACGTTTCAACAACGTCGATCTGATCACCGGCATGCGCTTCCCCGACGGCCGCCACGACGTGGCCGTGGTCTCCGACCGCGGCCGTGACCAGCTGCGGATCTACCGCATCGACCCCGGTCGGCGCGCGGCCCCGCTGGTCGACGTCACCGACGAGACGGCCGCTCCGCACGTCTTCTCCTCCGGACAGGACGAGGTCAACGAGCAGCGCAGCGCCTACGGCCTGACCGCGTACACCGACCGCCGCAGCGGCCGTTCCTTCGCGGTCGCCAGCCGGCGCAACGCCTCCTCCCTCGCGCTGGCCGAACTCCGGCCGAACGCGCACGGCACGGTCGGCTACCGCACGGTCCGCACCCTCACCCTGCCCTCCTCCTTCACGCTGCCCGACGGGAAGTCGTGGACGCCGTGCGGTGAGCCCGGTGAGGGGCCCCAGGTCGAGGGCATGGTCGTGGACCCCGACACCGGCGACCTGTACGCCGGGCAGGAAGACGTCGGCATCTGGAAGCTGGACGCCGACCTGCAGTCCGCGCCCCGCCTGATCGAGAAGGTCCGCTCCTTCGGCGTGCCCGGCACGTTCAACCCGGAGACGGAGGAGTGTGACGCGGGCGAGGACCCCGGCTTCGGCGGTCAGCACATCTCCGCCGACGTGGAGGGCCTGACGATCTGGCGCGACCCCAAGAACCCGCGACGCGGCGGCTACCTGCTGGCCTCCAGCCAGGGTGACAACACCTTCGCCGCGTTCGAGCGCACCGGCGGCAACGAGTACGTCAAGGGGTTCCGCATCGCCGCGGGGGACAGGCCCGGCACCCCTGATGGCTCGGAGGAGTGCGACGGCGCCGCCGTGACCAGCGAACCCCTGGGCCGGAAGTTCCCGAACGGCCTGCTGGTCGTCCAGGACGGCCACAACACGCCCGTCACCACCGACCCCGGTGGCGAGGCCCGCACCGACACCAACTTCAAGTTCGTGGACCTGGGCCGCCTGAAGCGCGCGACACGCCTCTGACCCTCGTACGCCGAAGGCCCCGCCGCCATGTGACCGCGGGTTCATGTGGCGGGCCGGCAGGGCCAGATACTCCCGGGCGGCTGCTACGGGGAGGCGAGGGGGACGGTGATGGCGAGGTGGCCGTCGCGATCCGGTCGAGGGGTGTCGAGGGCGTCCATGCGGGTGGCCAGGTGGGCGATGACACGGCTGGTGAGTGACCCGTCCGGAGCGGCAGTGCCCTCCGGGGGCAGACGGGTCTCGTCCGCAGTCGGGGGGTTGGCGCCGAAGTACCGTGCCGTGTCCTCGTTGACGGTCCAACAGGCGAGCGAGACCTCGGCCCGTCCGGGTTCCCCGGCACGTACGCGGACGTGGGCGCACATGGTGAAGCCGTCTCCGCCGAAGGTAACCGTCGTGGAGGGTTCCCGGCCGTCGGTGCACTCGCGCATCAGCTCCCGCACGGCCGGCTCTACGACGGCTCGCGCCATCGGTTCCGTGTAGACCATCTGTTCTCCCCCTCAAGAACCGAAGTGGGCCGGGCTGGGCCCTCAACGACTGTGCCTACCCCGAACACACGGTACGCACCGTGGGCAGCGTCATCCTCCCGCGGTGTCCTCGGCTTCCTCGGCTTCCTCTTCCTCGGCTTCCCAGCGCAGCAGGTCGCCCGGCTGGCATTCGAGTACCTCACAGAGCGCGGCGAGCGTGGTGAAACGCACCGCCTTGGCGCGGCCGTTCTTGAGGACGGCCAGGTTCGCGGGGGTGATCCCCACACGCTCCGCGAGCTCCCCCACGGACATTTTCCGGCGTGCCAGCATCACGTCGATGTCGACGGCGATCGGCATCAGATGACCTCGTCCAGCTCGGCCCGCATCTCCGTCGCTTCGACATCGCGCGCGACGGCCTGGGCCAGCAGCGCGCGCAGCACGAGTACGAAGAGCGCGACCCCCAGGATGGCCAGGCCGACCCCAGCCATGATGACGGTGACGCCCGGGTCCTCCCGCTGGCCCGGCGCGTTGATGGCCGTGACCGCGAACCACAGGAGGGCGACGACCACGATCGAGCCGATCACGACGTCGACGTACCGGAAGGCGGCGTGGGAGAACACCGTTCCGCGTCGCACCATCGTCACCAGCCGCCATACGCAGACCAGGGCGACCTGGACCGAAACCAAGCCCGTGATCGTGATCAGGCGGAGCGGGGTGAGCGGGAGCGACCCGTCCTCCGGGTCGGTGGCCAACGCCCACACCATCAACACCTGTACGCCCACGCTGCCCGCGAGCAGCACCACGAGCACGGCGCGCAGCGCCCATACGGTCAGCTTGCCCATGACTCATCCCTCCATCGATTCACGATGGGAACCTATCGAGTTTCGATAGGTTAAGCAAGGGCTGGACGTCGACTCACTGACGCGAGGGCCCAGGGCGCTCTCACTTTCGTTTACGAAACGTCCCGGACCGGCAGCCCTAGGCCTCTCGAAGAGGGGCCGTTCGCGGCCCCTGCCAGGCTTTCCACGGCGGTCTCCTGGAAGAGGTCGGAGTGAGACCGGGCACCGGCCCCGTGGCACCGCAGCAACTGCGGATGTGAAGTCCAGCACCGGTCGTGAGGACAACGCGATGAGCGCAACCGACGAATTCACTTCCCGCACCGCCCCCGAGGCCATCCACGAGTCCTACGCCTTCACCTGCCTCGACTGCGGGTACGGCTGGGAGAAGCAGTACGACGTCCACCACTACATCGACGGCACCGGTGTGCAGCGCACGCTCTGCACCGTGGACGGCGACCGCGTCCCCTCTCCCCTGACCCGCTCCGAATGCGCCGCCTGCGGCGGCTCCGTCATCCGCATCCTGCGCGCCGGCACGGTTTCGAACGCCCGCATGGCCATGACCAGTGGCGCCCGCCCGATGGAGATCCCCTCGTTCCTCTCCCTGCTGCACGGAAGCAAGTGACCCCGACATGAGCACGGACATCGTCCCCTCCGTCCCCGCGGCGCCCGCCGCCCCCTCCCCCTCCGCCGAACAGGCCGAGCCGGAGGAGCACGAGGATCTTGAGCGCCCGGCCTCCTGGCCGGACGGCCTGACCACCGTCGAGGCACACCGCCTCCTGCGGGAGCACGGCCCGAACGAGATCGCCGAGGAGCACAAGAGCCCGCTGCGGGAGTTCCTCGGCTACTTCTGGGCCCCGATCCCCTGGATGATCGAGACGGCCCTGATCCTCTCCGTCGTCGTCCAGCACTGGGTCGACGTCGTCATCATCGGCGTGCTCCTCGCGATCAACGGCGTGGTGGCCTTCCTGGAGGAGCACAAGGCGGCCAACGCCATCGCCGCCCTCAAGCCTGCCGCCCGGCCAGGTCGCGGTGCCGTTCGACGTCTCCGAGCAGCATCTCGGCTTCGACACCTTCGACCTGGTCGAGCAGATCCTCGTCTCGCACCACTTCACCCGCGACGGCGAAGACGGCCGCTACCGTCGCGACAACTCCCGGCACCGGTACGCCTGGCCGGCGGAGCTCGACCTGATGGCACGGATCGCCGGGCTCGAACTGGAACGTCGCGTCGCGGACTGGGACGGGAAGCCGTTCGCCCAGGACTCCGCGAAGCACATCTCCGTGTGGCGCAAGCCGGCCTGAGGTCGACCACCGGGCCAAGCCGTCTTTTCCGGATCCTGCCCGGCCGGCCGCAGGGCCAGGGCGGCCGCGGCGGCCATGCCCAGCACCGCGATGGCCGCGCCCGAGGGCCGAAGCGTCCCGACCGCTGCGCCGATGCCGAAGCCGACCGTCACGACCTCGCCCACGGGGCGGGCAGCAACGGGCGGCTTCGCCCTCGGCGTACTTACCCTCCGGGCCCGCGTTGGGCAGACTCGGTGTCGGCTCGGCGATCGGCGCCGAGCGGAGGAGGACTGTCGTGTTACTGAAGAAGAAGCTGGCTGCTGTAGGGGTGGGCGTGGTGGTCGTCGTGGGCCTGAGCAGCACACCGGCGAGCGCGACGCCGTCGAGCTCCGCCTTCCAGGATCGGTCTTCGCCCGCGAAGTGCCTGGACTTCCGGGCCGACTTCGGCCCGTACGTCACGACGTGCAACTACGATTCGTACCAGGTGTGGTACTGGGACAACGCGATCGCGCACACCGCGTTGCGGCAGAGGGCGACCAAGCTGTGCCTCACGCTGCGCAACGGTCAACCGACCATGAAGCCCTGTGCCGCCGCTGACCAGGCGGCGCTGTGGGCCGTTGACGACACGTCGACCGCCGGTGCGCTGATCAAGAACAAGGTGAGCGGCAGGTGTCTCGCCCGGATGGAGAACGACCGCGTCAACGCCACGACGTGTACCGGGGGTGCCTCGCAACGATGGGACGTCATCAACGGCTTGTGATCGCTCTGGGGCTGGGCCGGGTGGCGTAGTCGACATCGCGCTGTCGGTGCGGGCGCGCTAAGAATAGGAGACGGCAGCCCGGGACCGCGCACGAGGAGACGACCATGCCTCAGGACGTTCGGCCCGTGCCGTTCAGCGGCCCGGAAACCCTCTCGCGCGAGGAGATCGAATCCATCGCGCGGCTTCTGCCGTACCTGTCGTACGGCGTGGACGGGCTGGAGCTGGAGGGCGTGCCCGTGCGTCGGCTGTGGAACGGATCCCGGCCCTTGCTGCTTCACCTGCCGCAACGCGCCGTCGACAACTTCACGGCCTTGCACGCGGCGTTCTCGGCGCACTTCGACGTGCGGGTCCACTGCGCGGTCAAGGCGTGCTACGTGCCGGAGGTCCTGCGCGCCCTACGCGCCGCGGGCGCCGGCATCGAGGTCATGAGCGATCTGGAGTGGCGTCTTGCCCGAAGCGCCGGCTTCACCGCCGACCGGATCGTCTCCGACAGCATCGCGCGCCCTGTCGATCACCTGGAACGCCTGCTGCGCGCTCCACACGTGACGATCAGTGTCGACGGCGAGCGGGAACTGGAAAGCGTCGAGTGGCACGCGAAGCAGTTCGGTGCACGGCCGACGATCGTCATCCGGGCGAACCTCCTGCCCGCCGACGAATTCTTCTCCACGAGCTCCAAGCTCGGAACGGAACCGAACGAGGCGTACGCGCTGCTGGAGCGGGCCGCAGCCTCACCCCACCTCGACCTGGCCGGCATCCACGCCCATCAGCTCATTCACTGCGCCGGCGTGGCCCGGTTCGCCGCCCAGGCCGGCGCAGCCGCGGAGCTCGCCGCCGCGTTCGCCACCCTTCAGGGCACACGCCTGAGAGTGATCAACCTGGGCGGCGGCCTGGAGTCCCGGTTCCTCATGGAACGCGCCGGGACCTCCTGCCAGGACCTTGCCGCCGCGGCCCGGGAGGCCATGGGGCCCGCCCCGCCGGGATACCGGCTCTTGTTGGAGCCGGGCCGTTTCGTGTTCGCCGACGCGGCCGTCGCCTTGACCGGCATCATCGCCGAGCGTCGCAAGAGCGGCCAGGACTGGCTGATCACCGCAGTGGCCGGCAATCTGCTCAGACCCGTCCGCGACCGTTCCTTCCCTCCCCTTCCGGTGCGCTGGTCGGGAGATCGTCCCTGGCGCCGGTGGCACGTCGGCGATCCCACCTCCACCCCTTCACGACTGTGGCTCGACGCACTGCTTCCGGAGGACGTGGCGCGAGACGGCCTGGCTCTGCTCGACGTAGGGGCGTACACGGCGGTACGGGCGTCCCTGTGGGGCTCCGAGCTGCCCGACATGGGTATCTTCCACGACGGGGACGTCGAGATCACGTTCGGTGAGGCCCAGCAGGCAGCGCTCGCCCGGGCCCTCTACGGAGTGGATCTCGACTGGTGAGGTCGTCCGCGGCCGCACGACCCCGTCAGTACGTGGGGCAGAGGTTGGCCTGAACCGCTACGAGGATGCCGGCGCTCTTCGTGGTCCCGAACCCCTCGGGGTGGTTGGGCCCGGTGAAGCGGCTCTCCACCTGTGCGACGCGCTTAGTGACGTCCTGCTCGTCCTTCATGGCTTGGCACTGGCTGAGCCCGCGGCTGACGGCTTTGTCGTCCTTGCCGTCGACGATCTCGGGGTCGATCTTGTTGAGCGCGGCGAGGTAGGCGGCGCGCTGTGCGGGCGGCGGGCTCGGGGGGATGCCTGCGGAGGAACGGGTCGCCTCGATGTCCACGCTTGCCGACGGGGTGGCGACGGCCGACGGCGAGGCCTTGGCCGCGTCAGCGGGCTCGGGGTCGCTGGAGCAGCCGGTCAGAGCGAGCAGGGCCGCCGCGGCGATGCCGGTGATCACGTGGTGTGTACGCATCAGGACATGATGGGCGCCCGGGCATGCGGCAGCGAAATCCGCGACGCCGACGGTCACGGCTATGTGAGGGCTTTCCTCAGGTCGGCGGCGGTCCTGAACAAGTGCCCTTGCAGGCCGAGGGATCGTGCGGCGTCGATGTTCTCCGGGCGGTCGTCGACGAAGAGGATGCGGCCGGGTTCGAGGCCGAGGGCGTGCAGGCACTCGTAGGCGCCCGGCTCGGGTTTGGCATGGCCGATGCGGCAGGAGAAGGCGCGGACCTGGAAGTGCTTCAGCCAGGGGTGCCGTTGTTCGAAGTGGACGGCGACCGGGTGACCGCCCGCATCGGCGCCGCCCCGGTCCTGCGCTACGGCGCCACCGTCGCCGCGACCGGTCTGACTCTGACCGCCCTCTCCCCCAACGTCCCCCTGGCCCTGACCGGTTGGACCCTGATGGGCATCGGCCTGTCCGGCTGCGTCCCCCAGCTCTTCAGCGCCGCCGGCCACCTCGACCCGGACGCCGCCGGTACGAACGTCTCCCGCGTCGCCGGCCTCGGCTACCTCGGCATGCTCGCCGGGCCGGCGGTGATCGGGCCCATGACCCACCTCGTACCGCTCGACCTCACGCTCTTCCTGCCCGTCGCGTTCTGCGTCATCGCCGCCTGCGCCGCCAAGATCCTCAAGGCTCCGGCCGTATCACCCGCCGGGAAAGCGGCCGCACTGGCCGCCGGGCCGCACCAGCCGGCCATTGCCGAGACCGGAGGGGCGTCGTCCGCCAGGTGATCCCTGGAGTCGGACGTACGCCGAAGGCCCCCGCGAGCAGCAGCTCGCAGGGACCTTCGGGTTCCGTCGTGCGCTACGGCTGGTCGACGTGCACGGCGCCCCACACGGGTCCCGTCGGCGCGGGCTTGCGCCGCCGCACCACCAATGCGGCGATCCCCAGCCCGATCCCCACCGGAAGGAGACACACCCCGGCGAACATCGACAGGCCGAGGGCCACGGACGTCGGACTCTCCTGGTCCTCCTCGATACCGATCACGGCCGACACCGGCAGCGTGCCCTCGTTGCTGTCCGGGTGGAAACGGGAGTCCGCCGAGTTGCCGCGGTTGTCGCCCAGGATGTAGACCCGGCCCTGCGGCACGGCGACGTCGAAGGGCACCCCGCCTGCGCCGGGGGCGTACTTCACGTAGGGCTCGTCGAGCCGTTGCCCGTTGAGGGTCAGGGACCCGTCCCCCATCGCGTACGAGATGCGGTCGCCGCCGACCGCCACCACGCGGCCGAGGAACGGGCCCTCCAGCCCCCACGCGCCCGGGTCGTACATCACCACCTCGCCCCGCCGGACCTCGGACGGGTCCTTGCGCAGGACGACGAGGTCGCCGTGGACGAGGGTGGGCTGCATGTTGTCGCTGACCTGATGGGTTGCGGTGAACCGGCTCAGCATCAACGCGACCGGTCCGCCGATCAGGGCGACGCCCAGCACCAGCAGGACGATCGCCCAGATGCCTCTTCTACGCCCAGGCCTGTGTTGCATGACTCCGTAAACCCCTCCCAGCAGCACTAATGGCCAGAAGGCTACGGTCTGGCCGAAATCGCTTTGCGGCCGGGTATGCGGATCACCTCGCACCGAGAAGCTCTTGGTGGCCGCCTCGGGTCGGGAAGGGCGCCGCGGTGGACGGCTTGGGCGTCCGTACGGCCGCAGGCAGACGTACTGCAAGGGCACCTGCGGACACGCATGGCACAACCTGCCCAAGCCCACCGAAGAGCCGTAACAGGCCGCGATCGCCCACGGCCGCACCCGATGGGAGCGCGTACCCCGGCCTCCTCGACGGGGCGGGGTGCGCGTCGGAGCCGGGCTCTCGCGCTGCCCGCGCTCAGATTGCGTGCGTCGAGAGGCAGAAGGGGTGGCCCGCCGGGTCCAGGAGGACCCGCCATGCGTCGGGTCGCGGCTGGAAGGACGGCAGGGCTGCGCCCAGGGCGAGCATTCGCTCCTGCGCGGCGTCCAGGTCGTCGACGCCCAGTTCGAGGTGGGCCTGCTTGCTGTGGGTGGGGTCGGGCCAGGCCGGAGGCCGGTAGCCCGCCTGGTGGACGAAGCCGAGCCCGGGGGCTCCCTCCCGCCCGAGCAGGACGAAGTCGTCGCTGCGGTACAGCACGGGCAGGTCCAGGGCATCGCCGTAGAAGCGGGCCAGCTCGGCCGGGTCGAGGCAGTCGAGGTCGAAGGAAAGCAGTCGGATCTCCGGGGTGTTCATGGGACCGGACCGTAGGCCATGACCCTGACAGGTCCTGTCCTGGTCATGCGGAACACTGGGTGACTGTGATCAGGACCTCCTCCCGTCTGCTGCGCTTGGTGTCGCTGCTGTCCGTGCGCCCCGAATGGACCTGCCGCGAACTGGCCGAGCGCATGGCGGTCACCGACCGCACCGTCCGCCGGGACATCGCCCGGCTGCGGGACCTGGGCTACGGAGTCGAGTCCGCGCCCGGCCCCTGGGGCGGCTACCGGCTCAGCCCCGGCGCCCGGATGCCGCCGCTGGTGCTGGACGACGAGGAGGCCCTGGCCGTGGCTGTCGCCCTGCGCGAAGCCGCGCTCAGCGGAGTGCTCGGCACCGGGCAGGCCGCCCTATCCGCGCTGCTCAAGCTCCGCCAGAGCCTGCCCGCACGCCTCGCGGACCAGCTGAGCACACTGGACGGGACGCTCGAACACACTCCCCGTTCCGGCGAGCCGCAGATCGACACGCTGGTGCTGCTGGAACTGGCGCGCGGCTGCCACAGCGCAGTGCGGACCACCCTCTCCTACCGGGACCACGCCGGCCGGGCCTCCGTGCGGGCCGTCGACCCGTACCGCCTGGTCCACACCGGCCTGCGCTGGTACTTGGTCGCCCGGGACGTCGCCAAAGGGGAATGGCGTACGTTCCGCGCCGACCGGGTGGTGAGCGTACGACCGACCACCGAGCCGGCCGACCTGGCCCATCCGCCCGATGCCGCGGCGCTGGTCTCCTGGGGGATCGCGAGCGTCGTCTACCCGGTGTACACGACGGTCCGCCTTCCGCTCCCCCTGGAGCGCGCCCTGCAAAAGATCCCTCCCACCATCGGCACGCACAGCCCTGACGGCCCCGGGGCCACCGTGGTCCGGATCGGCGGCAACAGCACGGACCAGCTCGCTGCCTACCTCCTCGGCCTGGCCACACCGCTCACCGTGCTCGCCCCGGACGAGGTGCGTCAGGCAATCGTCCGCCACGCCCAGGCTCTCCTGACGGCCAATCGCTGACAGCGGCGACCATCAGGGCGAAGCCCACTGCGCGGTGGCGTGGAGGGTGCCGAGGAGGGTGAGGGCCTGGGCGCCGGGACCGGCGGGTTCGGCCTGGTAGACGACGAGTTGCTGACCCGGTGCCTCGCGTACGTCGAAGGCCTGGTAGGTCAGGGTCAGGGGGCCGACGTCCGGATGGAGGAGGTGCTTGACGTCCGAGGTCTTGCCCCGTACCGCGTGGGTGTGCCACAGGCGGGTGAACTCCGCGCTCTGGTCGGCGAGTTCCCGTACCAGGCTTCGTAGGCGCGGGTTGTCGGGATCGAGGCCGGCCGCCTCGCGCAGGTGGCTCACCACGGCTTGCGCCGTGTCGGCCCATCGGGTGTGGAACCGTCGTCCCGCCGGATCGAGGAAGACCATGCGGGCGAGGTTGTCGGCCGGGTCGAAGGGCGAGTACAGGGCTTCGGCGAGGGTGTTCGCCGCGAGGACGTCCAGGGCCCGGTTGATGACGAACGCCGGGGCTCCCGGGTAGCCGTCCAGCAGTTGGCGCAGGGCGGGCCCGACCTGGTCCGGGGCGGTGGGCGTGAGCACAGCGGCCGGTGTCGTCCCGGCCAGCCGGTGCAGGTGCGCGCAGGCGTCGGGGCCGAGGCGCAGGGCGCGGCCGAGGGCGTCGAGCACCTGGGCCGAGGGGTGGCGTTCGCGTCCCTGTTCCAGGCGCGTGTAGTAGTCCGCGTTCACACCCGCCAGGACGGCGACCTCTTCCCGGCGCAGTCCGCTGACCCTGCGCACGCCGTGGCCGCCGGGCATGCCGATGTCTTGGGGGCGCAGGCCCGCTCGGCGGGCGCGGAGGAACTCTCCCAGCTGGTTGTCGGGCATGTCGTCAGGCTAAGGGACGGCGACGAGGTGCTGCCTGGGTGCGGTGCACCCAGGCAGTGCCCGTCCTGGTCGGTGCGCCGCGGCCTGCCCAGACTCGGTGGTGCGAGCGGGGCGAACTCTCCTGACCCTGCCGCCTTTTGGCCGAGAGGAGCAGCAGGAATGAAAGACGCAGCCAAGGTCGTGGCGATCACCGGAGCGAGCAGCGGGATCGGGGAGGCGACCGCCCGCCGGCTCGCCGCCGACGGGCACCGGGTGTTCCTCGGCGCGCGCCGCACCGACCGTCTCGACGCTCTGGCCCGTGAGATCACCGCCGACGGAGGTGCCGCGGCGTACGGCCGGCTGGACGTCACGGACGCCGCCGATGCGATCGCTTTCGTATCCGCCGCCCGCGAGCGGTTCGGCCGGGTGGACGTGATGGTCAACAACGCGGGGGTGATGCCGCTCTCGCCGCTCGCCGCGCTGAGGGTCGACGAGTGGGACCGGACGATCGACGTGAACGTGCGGGGTGTCCTGTACGGGATCGCCGCCGCGCTGCCGGTGATGCGCGCCCAGGGCGGCGGGCACTTCGTGAACATCGCCTCCGTCGGCGCGTACGAGGTCTCTCCCACGGCCGCCGTGTACTGCGCCGGCAAGTTCGCCGTCCGCGCGATCTCCGAGGGACTGCGCCAGGAGTCCGCGGACGGCAGCATCCGCGTCACCCTCGTCTCCCCCGGCGTGACCGAGTCCGAACTCGCCGACGGCATCGGCGACCCCGCTGCCAGGGAGGCCATGAAGGCCTACCGCGCCGTGGCTCTGCCGGCCTCCGCCATCGCCGACGCCATCGCGTACGCCGTGTCCCAGCCGGCGCATGTCGACGTCAACGAGATCGTGGTCCGGCCCGCCGCGAGTGCCCAATGACCCTCCGCCCCTTCACGAAAGCCGCCGATATGACCCAACTGCCCCACACCGCCGACGTCAACGCCAACAACTATCTGTCCCGCAGATTGCGGGCCCTGGAGGACAAGGAAGCACTGCGCGCGCTGATGATCCGCGGGTGGCGGGCGCTGGACCGCAAGGACTGGCAGGCCTGGTCCAACTGCTGGGCCGATGAGGCGGTGTTGGAGTTCACTCCGTGGGGGACGATCCGCGGGCGGGAGGCGATCAGGGCCAAGGTGGAGGAAGCCGAAGCACCGTACCCCACCATGCAACACCACATCCTCAACACGCACTTCGAGGTGGCGGGAGAGGTGGCCACCGGAATCGGCTACATGTGGTTCGTGACCGACCCCGCCCCCGGGACAGCAGCCTCCCCCTACTCCATCGGCGGGCCGTACGAATGGGAGTTCCGGCGGGAGGGGGACGGCTGGGTCGTGCTCCGCCAGAGGGTGGGCGTCTGGTGGACCGCGGGCGAGGACCCGGCCGCCGCCTGATCGCCGAGCCTGCCGCGTGAGGCGCGTCGTGTGAGGCGCGTCGTGTGAGGCGCGTCGTGTGAGGCGTGCCGCGTGAGGCCGCGTCGTGTGGGCAGTGTCGCATCGCCGGAGCTCTCCGCGTGAAGACGGGGCCGCTGTTCAAGTGGGTTACTCGCCGAAGAGAAACGGAATCCTTGGGAATCTCGGCCAAGTTGGCCGTACGCCCCTGCACGCCCCCCGCAGTGACGTTCCATCACCCCTGTACGGGGGCAACCGCGTGGTGCCGTTGGTTCGTTCACCGAGGAGAGCACACGATGACGAAGGTTCTCGTCCTGCACAGCGTCAGCCTCGTCAGGTCGGCACTGGCCGCCCTGCTGAGATCGGAAGGGTCCTTCGAGGTCACGTCGGCGGGCTGGCGCGCCGCGGTGCGCCAGTCCGAGTCCTTACGACCAGACGTGACGGTGGTCGACCTGGACTGTCCGGGCACGACTGCCGTTCTGACCGACAGCGGGCGTGCGGGCCGACGGGCCCTCTCGTCCCCGTCCCCGGTGCTGGTGCTCGCCTCGACCGGCGCACCCGGTGCGCTGCACCGGGCCTTCCGGGCCGAGGCCCGCGGTTACGTCGACAAGGACGGCTCGCCGGGACGGCTCGTACGTGCCGTCCGGAAGGTCGCCTCGGGAGAGCGGTTCATCGACGCCTCGCTGGCTTCCGCCTTCATGGAGGCCGACCCCGTACCGCTGAGCCCCCGGGAACTGAGTGTGCTGACCAGGGCCGCGGAGGGCGATTCCATCGCCGAGATCGCCCGCGCACTGCACCTGGCGACCGGTACGGTACGCAACTACATCGCGGCGGCGACCCGCAAGGCCGGCGCCCGCAATCTCATCGACGCCATCCGGATATCCCAGGAGGCGGGCTGGGTCTGATCCGCGGCCGCCGGCGGACGGGTGCCGCAGTCCCCTCACCACTCGTCCGTCGCCCGGGTCCACCTCCCCACCAGTTCGCGGTACAGGGGCGAGCCGGCGGGGAGTTCCGCGTGCGTGCCGCACACGGCGCGGGTTCCGTCGAGGACGAGGACCCGGTCTGCGCGGGCCGCGGACGAGACGCGGTGGGCCACGACGACCAGGGTGCCGGGCCGGTCCGCGAGGGCCCGCTCGGCACGCTCCTCCGTACGCGGGTCCAGGTGGCAGGTGGCCTCGTCGAGCAGGAGCAGCGGGGCCGGCGAGAGGTAGGCGGCGGCCAGCGCGAGGTGCTGGCTCTCCCCTCGGGACAGCAGTCGGGGGGACAGCTCGGCGTCCAGACCGCCCAGCCGCGCCACCAGGCCCTCCAGACCCAGGGCGTCGACGGCGCGCAGTACCTGGGCGTCCCCGGGTCCGGAGCCGTCCGGGCCCGTGGCGAGGTGGGTCAGGTTCTCCCGGACGGTGCCGGTGAACACGTATGCCTGTTGCGGCAGCAGGGTCCGCCGCGGGTCCGGTCCCGAGGCGCCCGCTTCCCGGCCGGCGGGCGCGCCGGCGACGAGGACCGTCCCCGCGTCGGGTGACAGCATCCCGGCCAGCAGCGCGGTGAGCGTGGACTTGCCGATGCCGCTCGGGCCGACCACGGCGAGGTGCTCCCCCGGCCTCACCACCAGGTCGAGGGCCTCCAGTACGGGAGCGGCTCCGGGTCCGTAGGCGAAGGTGACCCCCCGGAGCTCGGCCGCGGCGGCGTTCTGCGGGCCGGAGTGACCGGTCACCTCTGGTGTCCCCGTTTCCGCACGGCGGCCTGCCGGCGTCGGCGGCACCGGATCGCAGAAGCGTTCGAGCACCACCAGCAGCCGAGTTCCGGCGGAACCCACCGCGGTCATCAGGGAGTTGAGGGCGGGCAGCAGGGCCTGCACCACGTAGGTGAGGCCTCCGGCCAGCGTGCCGGCGGTGATCCCCCGTCCGAGCAGCCAGGGCGTCGCGGCGAGGAGGGCGATCACCGGCAGCCGGCCCGCCGTGCCCAGGGCCAGGGTCCGCAGAGCCGCCCAGCGGGCGAGCTCGCGCGCCAGCCGCTCCTGGGTGGCGATCAGCGGCTCCACCCGGGCCTCTGTCGCCGCCTGTCCGCCGCAGGCGACGACGTCGCGCAGCCCCTCCCCCAGCGCCGCCACCCGGTCCGACAGGGCTTCGTCGGTGTCCAGGGAACGGCGCTGTACGGATGCCATGGGGCGGAGCGTGGCCAGGAAGGCGGCAGCGCCGAGCAGCAGGGGCGGCAGCACGATCAGCAGCAGTACGGGGGCCAGGGCGGCCATGCCCGCGAGGGCGCCCACCGCGGTGAACACGAACGAACGTGCCGTCAGGACCAGCCCCGCGAAGGAATCCCGGGCCATTTCCGTCTGCTGTGTCAGCCGGGCCACGGCGCCCGTGTCGGGGGCGCGAGCGGGGTCGGCGACCGCGCGGTCCAGTGCCTGCCGTACCGCGCGCCGGACCAGGCCGTCCCGCAGCGGCTCCACGAGGTCCGAGAGGCCGGCGAACACGCCGCGCAGCGCGAACCCGCCGAGCAGTGCCCCGGCCCCGGCCGCGGCCAGCCAGGCGAGGCCGGTGGCGGTGCGGCCGGCGAGGAAGCCGTCGTCGAGGGCGCGGGCCACACCGTAGCCGCCGAGGAACGTGTGCGCGGACTCCAGGAGCGACCAGGCCGCCAGCTTCCCCAGTGCGCCCTTGCGGCCGCGCAGGAACCGTCGGGCCTCGGGTGCCACCCGGCGCCAGGCCTCGCGCTCGGTCACCGTGCCACCTCCCGGTCGGCCTCCGTTGCCGCTTCGGCTTCCGCCGCGGCTCCCGTCTGCGCGTCGGCGGCGAACACCGCCCGGTAGGCGGGTTCGCGGCGCCACAGTTCGTCGTGCGTGCCGGTCGCCCGCACCCGCCCCTGGTCGAGCCATACGACGTGGTCGGCGCCGGCGGCGGACGAGAGACGGTGCGCCACCACGATCCGGGTGCCGGGCCGGACCTCGTGGGCGAGCGCCCGCTCGACTTCGCGGGCCGTGACGGTGTCGAGGCTGGAGGTGGCGTCGTCCAGCACGAGGAGCCGGCCCGCGCGGCAGAACGACCGGGCGAGCCCGAGGCGTTGGACCTCACCGCCGGACAGCGGGGCGTCGGCGAGGCAAGTTTCGTAGCCGTAGGGCAGGCGTCGTACGAACTGGTCCGCGCGCGCGGCGCGGGCCGCGGTGCGGACCTCCTGCGGGTCGGGGTCCGGAGGCGGTCCGAATCCGATCGCACCGCTGACCGTCTCGCCGAGCAGCACGGGCCGGTCGAAGGCGTATCCGACCTCGCGGCGCAGTGTTTCGGCGCTCAGCGCCCGCAGGGGTACGCCGTCCAGCAGTACCTCGCCGGCGTCCGGGTCCGTCAGCCGTCCGGCCACGGCGGCGAGGAGCGTCTTGCCCGCGCCGGACGGGCCCACCACGGCGAGGCTGGTGCCGCCGGGAACCACCAGGCTGATGTCGTGCAGGACCGTGGATCCGCCGCGCAGGACCCGTACATCGCGCAGTTCCAGGGTTCCGGGGCCGTCCTGCGGCAGCTCCGCCCGGCCGTGGTCGAGTACGGGCAGGGCCAGGAGGGCGGCGGTGCGGCGGGCGGCGGCCCGGCCGCGGACCACGGCCGCCAGGCCTCCGGTCACAGCGCCGATGCCGGCGGCGAGCGCGGCGTACCGGGATGCGGCGAGGAGTTCGCCGACGCCGATGGCCCCGGCCGACAGGCGGATGCCGCCGACGGCGAGGACCACGTACAGCAGCATGGGCATCAGGGCCGCGGACCGGGCGGTCGTGCCGCCGAAGACCTGCCACATGCGCCTGCCCTCGGCACCGAGCTCGGGCAACTGCGCGAGGATCCGCGCGCGTTCGCGCTCCGCGGTACCGGCGGCGGCGATCGTGCGCGCCCCGGCCAGTGCCTCGATGAGGCGGCCGGCGGTCGCGAGCTGCACCTGCTGGTAGCGGGCGACGCTGGTGAAGGTGGAACGGGCGAAGGCCCGCAGCAGGAGCACCAGCAGCGGAACGCCGAGGAGGAAGGCGAGCGCCGTCCACACGTCGATGAGGAAGAGCGCGGCCACCGCACCGAGCGGCGGCAGGAGTGCGGCGACTGCGTGCGCGGCGGCGGCGGGGACCTTCCCGGCCTCGGTGGCGTGTGCGGTCAGCCGGGCGGCGGTCTCACCGGGTGCGTGGCGGGCCGCGTGGTGCGGGGCCGTCCGCAGCAGCCGGCCGAGCCCGAGCCGGCGCAGCCTGGCTGTGGAGCGGCCGTCCACCGAACCGGTCAGCCGTACGGCGGCGGCGTCCAGCGCCACCTCGGCCGCGATGACCAGGGCGCACAGCAGTGTCCAGGCGGGGCCCGAAGGGGACCGGCGGAGCAGCAGGTCGAGGGTGTGCCCGAGGACGGCGGGTTCGGCCAGTGCTGCCGCGGCGGCCGCCACCGCGCAGCCCAGGACGGCGGCGGTGCGCCCGGCGCTGTGCCGGGCCGCCGCCACGAGTGCCCGGTCGGCGGTGTGGACCTCGGCCCGAGCCCGTTCCTGCACCGTGTCGGCCACCGTGTCGACCGGAGCGTCGGCAGCCGCGTCGGGTGGGCTCATCGGCGGTTGCCTCCAGTGATGTGGTGCGGGCCCGGGCGGCGAACCGCCCGGGCCCGGGGCGACCTGGGTCAGTTACAGGTCGTGATGCTCAGGCTGCTGTCGCCGCAGAGGAGCAGGCTGGCCCGGCTGCCGCCGCCACCGCCGCCGCCCAGCGCGGCCTCGGTGATCTCTTCCTTGGGGGTCTCCATCGACTGCAGGTCAAGAAGCGTCATGTCAGATTCCTCTTCTTCTCTCGAGTGGTGCGATGGGTCACGGCCCCGGACGGGACCGGCTCGGGGGCCGCCGCGCGCTCGCGCAGCGGCGGGAGGAACGGCAGGTGCGCGCGCCCGCCGGGCGCGGCGCTGCCGAGGGCGAGGAGTGTGCCGGCCGTGCCCGTGGCGAGGTCCATGGACAGACGCATCATCTGCTCGCCGGGGAAGGCCAGATGTCCCTGGTACGGCACGGCGTGCCGGGCCAGTGCGTCGATCTGGCGGGTGATGTCCTCGGGCCCGGTGCCCGGGCCCGGCGTGGTGGTCCGGGCCAGGTGGAGGATCATCCCGGCGGCGCCGCGCATCAGCCCGGGCTGGGCGTAGAAGGTCGCCTGCGCCGCCCGTACGATCTCGCGCCTGGCCTGTTCGAAGCGCTCGTCCGGGCCGTGCTCCAGCCAGTCGTCGAGCACCATGCCGATGCCGACGCTGCCCTCGCCGAGGTACGGCATGGTGCGCCAGCCCTCGTTCACCTGGAGGGTGCCGTACGCGCTGGTGACGCAGCGGTCGAGGTCGCGGCGGAGGGCGTGGGCGGCCTGGGTCAGCAGCTCCTTGTCGCCGGTGCGCTCGTACAGCCGCACGAAGAGCAGGGCCGGGCCGGAGTTGCCGTACAGCAGTCCCGCGCGGGTGGGCCACTGCTCCGGCCGGGCGATGAGTTCGGCACAGCGCAGGGCCGCGGTGTGCAGTTCGCCCGCTCCGCTCGCGGTGCCGAGGGCGTCCAGGGCCAGGCCGATGCCGGCGAGTCCGCTGTGCAGGTCGGGGCCCGCGCTCTCCCAGGGCTGGTGCAGCAGCTGGTCGGCGAGGGCGAGGGCGCGGCCGTGGTGTCCGAGCCGGTGCAGCGTCCAGGCCGTGCCGGCCAGGCCGTCGTAGAAGCCGAGCGGGGTGCCGGAGAGCGGCTCCGCGGTCCGGTCGAGCAGCCATTCCTCGGCCTCGGGCCAGGGTTCCGCGCCGGTCTCGGCTAGGGCGTGGAGCACCCCGGCGATCCCGTAGCCGAAGCCGATGCCTCCCCAGGCGGACGCGAACTGGGCGATGTCGCCCGGGACGAGGCGGTCCTGGCGGTCCGGGGTGGCGCAGGCGCGCAGGGCCGCGGTCATGGACGTACGGGCGGCGGGCCATTCCCGTGGCTCGACGGGCAGGTACGGCGCGGGCGGTCCCGGCCTGGGGGCGGCTTGCCCGGCGTGCTCGGTCTGCGCGGCGTGCTCGGTCTGCGCGGCCCGCCCGTCTTGAGGGGCGCCGGCCAGGATCTCCTCGACGGCCTCGTCGAGGAACGACCGTGGTACCGGGAACTGCTCGGCGGCCACGGCGGCCAGGTGTGCGGCCTTGCTCCGGTCCAGGACGAGCAGGCTGGTGAGCGGGAGGAACAGGGCGAGCCGCAGGCAGGCGAGGGCGTAACGGTCGACGGAGAACCCGCGCCGCTCCGCGGGGGCGACGAAGGCGGGGTTGGCCACGGTCTGCCGCAGCCCCTCGTCGACGTGCGCGGCGGCTTCGAAGTCCAGGAGTGCGACGGAGGGTTCGCCCGACTCGTCCTCCGCCACCATGATGTTGAAGAGGTGGAGGTCGTTGAAGACCACGCCGCGGGCGTGTACGGCCTCGACGGCTTCCGTGACCCGCTGGTGGATCCCCAGGGCCCACTCGGTGTACGAGGCCAGCTCGGCGGGGTCGGGATCGGCCTCGATCAGGGGATGGCGGCGGGCGAAGTAGGTGTTGAGCGGTTTGCCCGCGAGGTGTTCCAGCACCAGGAAGTGGTGGCCGCCGACCGTGAAGGTGCCGCGGACCGCGGGGACGCAGTCCAGGCCCGCCAGCCGTTCCAGCGCGGCCTGTTCGCGGTGCAGCCGGGTCACGGCGTCCGCGCCGTCGGCCGCGAGGCCGGCGTACGGGCGGGCCTCTTTGAGGACCACGGTCTCGCCGGTGCGGCTGTCCTTGCCGACGTAGACCCCGCCGCCGTTGGAGAAGTGCAGCGCGCGCTCGACCGTGAAGGGGATGCCGGTCAGGGTGGCCTCGGAGCGCGCCGCGAGGTGCGGTTTCAGGAAGTCGGGCAGGTCGAGCCACTCGGGCGGCTGGAAGACCGGCTCGCGCCGGTCCGGTACGAGCCGCCCGTCCGGGGTCTCGATCGCCGGGACCAGGTCGCCGCGCTCGTCGTAGCAGTGCCGCAGGGTGAAGCTGCCGTAGCGCAGGTGGACCGGTCCGGCGCCCCAGCGCAGATCGCTGAGGATGTACGGGCCGGCCGCGCCCGCCAGCGAGGCGTCGAGGTCCTGTGCGATCTGTCGGCACTGCTGCTCGTCGGCCGGGTACACGGTGATGAACTTCCCGCTCGCAGCACGGTCGGCGTACTTGGCGTTGCGCAAGTGCAGCAGGTACCGGCTCGGTATGAACTTGAAGGCGATGCCCCGGGCGGTGCAGTACTCGTACACCTTCGTCAGCAGCGACTCGGCGTTGTCGAGCGTGGCCGAGACGTGGATCTTCCAGCCCTGCGCGGGCAGTCGGGCACCTTCGGGGCGCAGCGCGAGCCAGTCGCCGCTGCGGTGCGAGCGCCACCCCGAGGGGACGGGGGCGTCGGCGGCCGGATAGCTCGCACCGGCCCGCCGGTACGGCACGTCGTAGAACCAGCGGTCGGCGTCGCAGAAGGCGGCGTACCCCTTGTTCACACCTGCTCCCTCGGTCGGTGGCAGACATGACCGTGTCACGCCGGGTGGCCGCGGCGACAGTTGCTGCTGTCACCGATGGGGTGTGCAGTACTCACGAGTCACGAGGCGCCCTTCAGCGCGATGACCACCGGGTGATTTACATATTTTGTCGGATTTGTTGCAGAACCGATACAGCTCGCTCCGCCTCCGGAGGCGCATTTTCAGACGGCATCGGAGAAAACTGGTCGGCCAATACCCGCCAGGAATCACGACATTGAAAGCAGGACCTTCATACGTGTCCGATCTGCCGTTGCCGCATCCGAACGCGGAGGTACCACGATGTCCGTCTCCAGGAAAGAATCCGAATCCCGGACCGCCCTGCAGGGTCGCCGACTTGTCCGTCGGCCCACCGGATTCGGCCCCCGCATCATGCTGCTGGTCTGCCTCTTGATCACCAGTACGCTGGTCGGCCCCGTGTCGCCGGCCAACGCGGCCACGCCGTACGGCGTCAGAGCGGTGGCCGTCGCGGCTTCCAAGGAAGGCGCACCGTATGCCCGCGGCGCCGCGGGACCGAAACGGTTCGACTGCTCGGGCCTGACGCTCTATTCGTTCCGAAGAGCCGGCAGAGAGCTGCCCCGTACCGCCGAGCAGCAGTACGCGCACACCTCTCGCATTCCGCGGAACAGGCGCGCATTGGGTGATCTGGTGTTCTTTCCCCATGGCTCGACCATGGGACACGTAGGCATCTACGCCGGTCACGACAAGATCTGGCATGCGCCCCGCCCGGGCGTCGGGGTACGCCTGGACCGCATCTGGAACAGGAATGCCCGCTACGGTCGGGCCGGTTGACCCCTGCGGAATCGCGGACGGGGCCGCCGCACCCCCCTCAGGTGCGGCGGCCCCACGCGTTCACGGACGGCTCGGCCTACTGTGCAGACACCTTCAGCAGCTTGTTCGGGGTCCCGCTGCTCGGGTTGGTGATCTTCCCCGGCGTGGCCCCTGCCGTCAGGGCCTGCGCGACCTGGGCGGGCGACGCGTCCTTGTGTCCGGCCAGGTAGAGGGCCGCGGCTCCTACGACGTGCGGGGTCGCCATCGAGGTGCCGGAGATGGTCTTCGTACCGCTGTCGCTGTCGTTCCAGGCGGAGGTGATGTCCGAGCCCGGCGCGTAGAGGTCCACGACCGAGCCGAAGTTGGAGAACGAGGACTGCGCGTCGTCGGCCGTGCTGGAAGCCACCGTCACGGCCTCGGGGACCCGCGAGGGCGAGCCCTGGCCCGCGTCGGAGGACTCGTTGCCCGCGGCGACGGCGAAGGTCACGCCGGCGGCTATCGACCGGCGCACCGCCTCGTCCAGCGCCTCGTCGGCGCCTCCGCCCAGGCTCATATTGGCGACCGAGGGCCCGCTGTGATGCTGCGTCACCCAGTCGATGCCCGCCACGACCTGCTCGGTGGTGCCGGACCCGTTGTCGTCGAGCACACGGACGGCGACGACCTTGGCCTTCTTGGCGACCCCGTGGGAGGTGCCCGCTATGGTCCCGGCGACGTGCGTGCCGTGCCCGTTGCCGTCGTCGGCGCTCTGGTCGTTGTCCACGGCGTCGAAGCCGTGCGCGGCCCGGCCGCCGAAGTCCTTGTGGCTGATCCGTACGCCGGTGTCGATGACGTAGGCGGTGACGCCCTCGCCGCCCGCGTCGGGGTAGGTGTACTTCTTGTCCCCCGCGGTCGCCGTCTGGTCGATGCGGTCGAGGCCCCACGACGGGGGGTTGTTCTGGGTGCTGTTGAGGGTGAACTTCTTGTTCTGGACGACCTTGCCCACCGACGGGTCGGCGGCGAGGCGCTTGGCATCGGTCTCGGAGAGCCCGGTTGCGGAGAAGCCGTTGACCGCGGACGTGTAGGTGCGATTGAGCTCGCCGCCGTACTTCTTGGCGAGCGCCTGCTTGTCCGCGTCCTTGTCGAGGATGACGATGTAGCTGCCGCCGAGCGCACCGGGTGCGCCGAGCCCGTACACCGTGCCCTCGGCCGGGGTGTTGGCGCCGGCGAGGGGGGACAGCAGCATGCAGACACCGGTTGCAGTGGCGACTCCCGTGGCCACTGCAAGAATCCGGAAGCCGCGCGAACGGGTGCGTGCGTGCTTGTGAGTTGACATGGAGAGAGTGCTCCTCGTGTTGACGTGTGGGGCGTCAAGGCGTGTTGCGTGAGCCCTCCGGGACCGGAAGATCGCCGGGGTTCAGGTCGAAACCCTGACCGATTACCGGAGTTGATTCAAGGCCGCCCCGCGCGTCAGCGTTATTCAACAAGGTTTCTCAAAGAGACCTCCCCGCCTGCTCCGCAGAACGATCACACTCTTCGAACCATCCACACATACGCACGGCTCTCGGATGCATTCGCGAACTCACGACATGCCCGGGGGCCGAGGTGCACAACACCGCGCTGGATCTGACGCTGTCTCGACGACCTCGCGGAGCCCTAAACGGCACGCTCCTGCACGGGGTCCCGCGATTCCGGGCGGTCCGGATCACCGACGGGGGCGGCGGCACGCAGCGCCGCCTCGACCCGGCGGTTGCTGGTCATGGTCGCGGTGATGGCGGTCATGGTGAGGAGGAGGCCGGCGGCGGCGTAGAGCGGGGTGCGTACGCCGTAGGCGGTGGCCAGCCAGCCGCCGAGGAAGGCACCGAACGGGGCGGCGCACATCGCGAGCATCCGGGAGGTGGAGGCGACCCGGCCCATCAGGTGGGCGGGGACGATCGTCTGCCGGAGGGAGGGCGCGAGCACCATCGTGGCGCCCATGCCCGCTCCGCAGACGGCGAGCGCGAGGCCGGCGACGTACGGGTTCGGCGCGGCCGCAAGGCCCAGGACGGCGAGTCCCTCGACTGCGGCCGTGCAGGTCAGTGCAGTACCGGTGCCGAGTCGCCGACCGAGGAAGGAGGCGATGCCCGCGCCGAGCAGACCTCCGGTGGCCTCCGCCGTGAGGAGCAGGCCGAAGCCGAAGGTGTCGATGCCGAGTCGGTCGTGCGCGAAGAGGGCGAGTACGGTCTCCACGGCCATGAAGGCGATGTTCCCGACCGCCGGCCGCAGCGCGAGCCCGAGGAGCAACTGATCCCGGAACACGTACGAGGCGCCGGCCCGCGCCTGCCGCAGCAGCGACTCGCGGGCCTGCGGTACGGGCCGGGGTACGGCAGGCAGCGACCGTACGAGCAGTGCCGAGAGCGCGAACGAGACCGCGTCGGCCAGCAGCGGAACCGCCCGCCCCAGCGCGAGCAGGGCACTGCCCGCGGGCGGCCCGGCGAAGCCGGACGCGGCGGTCTGGGTGCCGCGCAGGCGGGAGTTGGCGCGCTCCAGGAGCGCGGGGTCGCGGCCGAGCAGATCCGGCAGGTAGGCCGTGGCGGCCGTGTCGAAGAAGAGTCCGCCGAGGCCGAGGAAGAAGGCGACGGCCGCGAGCAGTGGAATGCTCAGCACGTCGAGCGCGGCCGCCGCCGCCGGTATCGCGAGCAGCACCGCACGCGCCGCGTCCGTGACCCACATCGTGCGCCGACGGTCCCAGCGGTCCACCAGGGCGCCGCCGAGCACCCCGAAGAGCAGCCACGGCAGCGTTCCGGCGGCCGTGACGACGGCGAGCGCCATCGGATCCCGCGTCAACGTCAACGCGAGCAGCGGCAGCGCGGCATGCGACACCCCGTCACCGAGCGAGGACACCGTCTGCGCGGTCCACAGCCGTCCGAACCCGGTCGGCAACTTCCCGATACCTGAGGTCACTTGGCCTCCTCCTCGGCCCGCTCGCCCGACGCCGGGTGGAACAGCGCGAAGACGAGCGACGTGTCCGGCAGCGACGGATCGGACATCTCGCGGTACTCGTCCGCCAGCGCCTCCAGCCGCGCCCCCAACTCCGCGAACTGCTCGTCGGTGAGCCGCAGATGCGCCATCCGCACGTGCCGCTCGGCGTCCACCGGCGCCGCCTCCAGGTCCGCCACCGCATGCCGCATCAGCACGTCCGGGCCTCCCTCACCCGGATCCGGCAGCACGATCGCCCGCGCGGCCATCGCGTAGTACCGCTCGGTGACCCCCCGGACCTTCCGCGTCCGCACCACCTTCACCAGGCCGGCCCGCTCCAACAGCCGTACGTGGTAGCTGGAACTCCCCTTCGCGAGGCCCACACGCTCGGCGATCTGCGTGATCGTCGCGGGCTCGAAGCGGAGCACGGCCATGATCCGGTGGCGCGTGAGGTTGGAAACGGCGCGCAGTTGCTCGTCGGTGGTGACGTGGAACGTCTCAGGAAGATCATCGGTAGGCATGCCCCCAATGGTCAACACTTCTTGACCATTAAGCAAGGGAATTTTGCCCGGACTTCCGGAACCGATCCGTCCGGTGCCGCCTACCGGAGGCGGTGGCGCACCCAGACGTTCGGCTCCACGTACGCCGCGTACCCCTGCTCCGGCTCGCACCGCACCGGGACCAGCGCTCCGGGGACGTAGACCGGTCCCTGAGTGTCGAAGGGCAGGCCGGTCCACTCCCGCCATTGGGCGACGGAGCCCGAAATGGTCATCGACAGCGGGGCCACGGAGTCGATGACCCCGCCCGCCCGTACGTGGACCCGCAGCCACGGATCGTGCGGCAGACCGTCCGCGCGGGTGCGGTACGCGTACTCGTGGATGGAGGTGTCCGGTTCGGCCGGCTTCCCGCTGGGCCGGACCGGCGCCACCACCTCGGCGAATCCCCGTGCGGCGGCGTTGTCCCGCATGGCGGCCAGCATCCGACCCGACAGCCCCTCACCCTGCCGGTCGGCGGCGACGGAGATCTCGATGGCGCTGACCGAGTCGGGCTCGATACCGCGCCGCAGGTCGGAGAAGGCCCACATGAGGACCTGGTCCCAGCCCCGCGCGGGCAGTTCGCCTTCCCCCCGGCCGGGCGCGCGCAGAGCGAAGGGCACGCTGAACCCGCGGGCCACCACGGCCGCGCCGTCGGTGGCGACGAGCACGTACTGCGGGAGTTCGGCCACCATCCGCGGGTACAGCAGCCAGCCCAGGGAGTCGTGCTGGGCGAACTCCGGCCAGGAGTCCTTCATGTCCCACAGGCGGGTGGCGAGTTCGGGGCGCTCCGCGAGCGTGGTGATCTTGATGTCTGTCATGCCCGAAAGGGTACGGCCGGACCCGACCGGTACCGCACTGCACCGCACTGCACCGCCCGCGCAGGTGTACGGCCGCGGGCTCAGGCGCGGATCCTCGGCAGGATCCGCTCCAGACGGCGGGGCAGCCACCAGTTCGCCCCGCCCATCAGGAACATGGCGGACGGCACGAGCATGAGCCGCACCACGGTCGCGTCGAGCACGACGCTGACGGCCAGGCCCACGGCGAGCATCTTCACCACGACCGTGGGCGAGGCGGCGAAGGCGAGGAACACCGCCGTCATGATCAACGCCGCGCTGGATATGACCCGCCCCGTCACCGACAGGCCGGTGCCGACCGCGAGGGTGTTGTCCCCGGTGCGGCGGTAGGTCTCGGCGACGGAGGAGAGCAGGAAGATCTCGTAGTCCATGGACAGCCCGAAGACGATCGCGAACATCATCATCGGCACGTAGGACTCGATGGGCACGGGCTCCGACAGGCCCAGCAGGCTGCTGCCCCAGCCCCATTGGAACACCGCGACGAGGATCCCGTAGGAGGCGGCCGTGGTGAGCAGGTTCATCAGCACCGCCTTGACCGGGATCACGACGCTGCGGAAGACGGCCGTCAGCAGGAGGAGCGCGGCGGTCAGCACGATGGCGATGATGTACGGGAGGCGCGCGGTGACGGTGTCCCGGAAGTCGAGCTGCCCGGCGGTGGATCCCGTGAGGTAGCCGCGCGCCCCGAAGGGCGCGAGTGCGTCCGGCAGGGCGCTGTCGGTCAGCTCGGTGTACAGCTCCCCGGTGGCGGCGCTCTGCGGCCCGGAGGCCGGGGTCAGCGTGGTGATCAGGAGCTTTCCGTCGGGACTGGCGGTCACGGGGGTGATCCGGGCCACCCCCTCGGTGGAGCGCAGGGCATCGGCCAGTTCCGCGCCGATGCGGTCGGCCGGGGCGGTCGCGTGGCTGACGTCGGCGACGACCACGAAGGGGCCGGTCGCTCCGGGGCCGAAGCCGGGACCGTCGGCCGCGGCGGTCCACTCGTAGGCGTTGCGGGTGACGGTGCCGGGGGCGTCCGCCCCGTCGTCGACGTGGCCGAGCCGCATGGAGAACATCGGAACGGCACACAGGGCCAGCAGCAGCGTGCCCGCCGTCAGGAAGGTCCGGGGCCGACGGGCGACGAGGGCGGCGTAGCGGTGCCATCCGTCGCGCTCCCCGCCCGTCTCGGCGACCGGCCGACGCACGGCGAAGCGGTCGATCTGCCGGCCCACCAGGCCGAGCGCGGCCGGCACCAGGGTGAGCGAGGCGGCGGCGGTGACCACCACGGCGATGGCGGCGGCCAGCCCGAGCTTGCCGATCAGGCCGAGTCCGCAGGCGTAGAGGCTCAGCATGGCCACCGCGACGGTGACGGCGGCCACCAGGACGGACCGGCCGCTGACTGCGAGCGTCCGGGAAGCGGCGGCGACCGGGTCGTGGCCGTCGAGGAGGTCCTGGCGGAAGCGGGTGGTGAGGAAGAGGGCGTAGTCGATGCCCACACCCAGCCCGATCATCGTGGCGAGGGTCGGCGCCGAGGTGGCGAAGGTGACGACGCCCGCGGTGATGCCGACCGCACCGAGCCCGACGCCCACACCGAGCAGCGCTGTGGCCAGGGGCAGCAGGGCGGCGGCGATGCTGCCGAAGGCCAGCAGCAGTACCAGCAGGGCCGCCGCGATGCCGATCAGCTCGGCCGTCCGGTCGTCGGCGGGCTCCCGGACCACCTGGTTCAGGTCGCCGCCGTACGCGACCTGCAACCCGGCGGCGCGGGCCGGGGCGGCGGCCTCGTCCAGCCGCTCGGTGTAGGCGTGCCCGAGCGTCTTGACCTGACGGTCGAAGGAGACGGTGGTGTAGGCGGTACGGCCGTCGGCGCTCGTGACCGGCGGCGAGGCGGCGGTGACGTGGGGCAGGGCCTTGAGGTCGGAGATCGTGCGGTCGACCGCCCCGGTGTGTGCGGCCACGGTGCCGGAGCCGACGTGGAAGACGACGCGCCCGCCGGGTGCGCCGAAGCCCGGGGCGGATGCCGTCAGGAGCTCGGCGCCCGCGTGGGACCGGCTGCCGGGGAGGGACACCTCGTCGCTGTACGTGGAGCCGACGGCCTGGCGGCCCGCGAACGTGGCGGCCAGGAGGACCAGCCAGGCCGCGATCACCCACACGGGGTGACGGGCGCACATGCCGCCGAGCCGACCGAGCCGGCCCGGTCGGCCGTCGCCTCGAAGTTGGGGGGATGACACCGCGCCTCCAAAAAATGTCAGGACTGACACGACTGACCATAGGCAGAAAGTGGCAGGACTGACAATTGACAGGGGTGACGCGGTTGCTAGGCTGCGGACATGCGCGCTGATCCCCTCGACGAGACCACCGGGACCGAGACCGGAACCGAGGCCGAGACCGGAACCGAGACCGGCCTTCGGCGCCGGAAGAAGGAGCAGACCCGCAGCAGGCTCCGCGAGGGGGCTGCCGAGCTGTTCGCCGCCCGCGGTTTCGCGGGAACCACGGTTGCGGACATCGCGGCGTGCGCGAACGTCTCCGAGCGGACCTTCTTCCGGTACTTCGACAGTAAGGAGGCCCTGCTGCTGCCGGACATGACCCTGCTGTTCGAGTACGTCGAGGCCGCCCTGGCCGCTCGTCCGCGTGAGGAGGACCCGCTCGACGCGATCTGCAACGCGCTGCTGACGGCGGCGCAGCCGTTCGCGGCCTCCACGCTCACGGCCCTGACCCACCCCATCGAGGGCGCTGAACCGCTGATCGCGGCCCGCCTCGTCGAGGCGTTCGCCGATTTCGAGGACCGCCTCACCCTCCTGATCGAGCAGCGGCTCCCCGCCGGTACGCCCGACGCGGACCTGCGGGCTGCGGTGATCGCGGGCGCGGCCATGTCCGCCGTACGCGCCGTCCTGCGCACCCGGCGCCGTCGCCGGCAGGCGGGCACCGACACCGGCGCCGACGCCGCACCCGCACAGCTCCTGATCAGCTCCTTCGGGATCCTGCACGAGATCGGAACCACTGCATCGTGAAGTTCAGCCGCTCCTCGCTCCGCCGTCCCGTCCCCCTCCTCATAGCCCTCGGGCTGACCGTCACGGCCGTCGGCGCCGCCACCGACTCGGTGGTCGAGGACATCGCCCGGCAGCGCATCGAGAAGGCGGCCGCGTGCCGGCTGTCGCCCGAGGGACCGGTCAGGGTGGAGCTGACCGACTCTCTCGCCGGACTGCGGTCGCTGACCGGCGCGCTCGGGACCGTTCACATCGAAGCGAGCCGCGTGCACCACGCCGACACCGAGATGGACGTCCGGGCCGACCTGCACGACGTCACCACCGACGGGGCGACGAGTGGGGGGACGGCCACGGCGAAGATCCCGTACGCCGCCCTGCAGAAGCGGCTGGCCGACACGGCCCCGGGCATGACCGTCGGCGGCGACGGGTCCGGCCTGACGCTGACCGGCCGGGCCGGGACCGGGGTTCTGAGCCTGCCCGTGACCGTCCACGCCGGCGTCACCGCCGCGGGCACCGGCCTCACCGTCACTCCGGACACCGTGACCGCGCTGGGCCGGACCATGCCGATCGAGTCCCTGTCGGGGCTCCCGGGCGCGGCCGGCTTCGCCGAGAAGCTTGCGCCGCGCACCGTCGAGGTCGGCGAACTCCCCGACGGCGCCCGCCTGACCGGTGCCCGCGCCGATGCCTCGGGCCTGGACGTGACCCTGTCCCTCCCCCGCTCCACGGGCGCGGCCGCCCACGGGAAGTGCAGCGCCTGATCGACGAGCCGCCGGGTACTCGGTGGTCCGATGCTCGGGACGGCCGGCTCAGGCCTCCGTCGGGTCCTCGGAGATGAGGTGCACCTCGACCGGGTCATTGCCGGGCTTCCCACCCGGTCCGGGACATGCCGACGCCCGCGCGGCGATCTCCACGGCACGGGCCTCGCTCTTCACGTCGACCACCCAGTACCCGGCCAGGATGTGGCCCTCCTGGCCCGGACCGTCGGTCACCTGGGGGCGTCCGTCGCTTCCGGCCCGCACCGTCTTCACCGACGACGGGCCGCCGAGGCCCTGCCCGTCCACCCATTCTCCGGCGGAGGTGAGGTCGTCGTTGAGGGCGCTCATGTGGGCGAACATGGCCTCCATGTCGTCCTTGGAGTACGACGACATGATGGCGTCCCACTGGGCGGCGGGCACGTTCATCTGGATCATGTACTTCATGTTCCTCACCCTTCCGGGGCTGCTTGGCTTCTCGGGGCTTTCACAGGGATAGACGGTCGGGCACCGCGGAACTCATCGGTGCCCGAGCAGAAAATCTCCGGCCCCTGGGTCGCGGCGGCCATTGTCTCGCCGGAGGGGCCGCCTTGCCCGGCAGCCACGGCCGACGCCCGACCGGTCGGTCGCGCCACGCCGCCGCGGTAGCGGATGCCGGGGCGCTTCGGATCAGCCGAACGGTTGACGGGCGGGTCGACCGGTCGGGGCGGGGAGGCAGAGACGGCGGGCGGACCGCCTGCCGGGCCGGTCCGGACCACGATGGGGACATGAACCCACACGACCGACTGCTGCTCGATGCCGCCGAGGCCGGGGACTGCGACGCTGTGCGCGCCGCGCTCGCCGCAGGCGCCGCTCGGGAGGTCCGCGACGAGGACCTCCGTACGCCACTGCTGCTCGCCGTGCTCGGCGAGCACGTGTCCGTGGCCGAGGTCCTGGTTGCCGCCGGAGCCGACCCCGATGCCGCCGACGCCCGCGCGGACAGCCCCTGGCTGGTCACCGGAGTGACCGGCAGCGTTCCCATGATGCGGTCCCTCCTCCCGGCCGGGCCCGATCTGACGCAGCGCAACCGCTTCGGCGGGGTCTCCCTCATCCCGGCCGCCGAACGCGGGCACGTCGGATACGTGCGGGCCGTGCTGGCGGAGACGGACATCGACGTCGACCACGTCAACCGGCTCGGCTGGACCGCACTGCTGGAGGCGGTCATCCTCGGCGACGGCGGCTCCCGCCACGAGGAGATCGTCCGGTTGCTGCTCGCCGCGGGCGCGGACCCGCGGCTCGCCGACTCCGAGGGGGTCACGGCGTACGAGCACGCGCTCCGGCGCGGCTTCGACGGCTTGGCCCGGCTCCTGCTCGCGGCGCAGGACGGGACCGGCTCCGAGGGCCGTTCCGGCGGACGGATTCGCGGCCCGAGGACTCGGTGGCGAAGTTGGTGTGGCCGAAGGTGCGCTTGGCGTCGCTCTGCAGCAGGGTTCCGGTGTAAGTCCCGGCCTCCGCCTCGTACTCGGTGTACGGGAGCGCCGCGCCCCGGCCGACCACCACGGCGCGGGAGTGGCTGTTGTTGTTCTCGTTGGTTTCGGTGACGAGGGAGGTCCCATCGGCGGTGGCCGTGAGGGTGGCCCCGCCGCTGACCGCCGTCCAGGTTCCGTTGATCGGCACGTTGACGGTCGCTCCGGCCGCGATCGCCGGGGTGGGGCCGTTGAGGGTGGTGGCGCCCGCGACGAGCCGGGTGACCGTACCCGCGCTCACGGAGGTGGTGCCGCGGTTGCGTACGGCCACGGTGAAGGAGACCGGTGCGCCGACGGCGGGGTTGGCCGGGTCGGTGGTGATGGAGAGGGCTTCCAGGTCGGGGCCGGGGGCCTGGCCGACGACGAGCCTCGCCGCAGCGGTGCGGCTGTTGTTGGTCTCGTCCTGCTCGGCGACGGTGCCGGCCGGGTCGACGACCGCCGAGACGGTGTAGCTGCCCCTCGGGCGCTTGCCGGCGGAGACGGGGACGGTGGTCGAGGAGCCGGCGGCGAGGGCGCCGACCGGGGCGCTGCCCGCGACCGCGCCTTCGATGCTGACGTTGACGGAGGTGGCCGCGGAGGCGACCGTACCGGCATTGCGGACCGTGGCGTTGACGGTGACGGCGTCGCTCTCGGACGGGGCCGCCGGGGACCAGGAAAGGTCGGTGACGGTGAGGTCGGGGTTCGGGGCGGGGGCGCCGATGACCTGGAATTCGGCTGCCTGGCCGCCGCCGGCCCCGGTGTTGCCGGAGAACTTCAGCTGGACGTCGGCGACTCGGCCGGTGACCGGGACGGTCGCGGTGTTCTGGTTGCCGGCCGGGCTGAAGGCGTAGTCGGCGCGGGCCTTCAGGGAGGTGAAGCCGCTCGCCGACTGCTCGCGGCCCAGAATCTCGAAGCTCTGCGTGCGGTTGGACCAGGCGGGATCCGGGTTGAGTTTGAGGACCACCCCGGTGACGTCGGCGTTGGAGCCGAGCTTCACGGTCAGCGTGGACTGCTGACCGGCGGCTTCCCAGTAGCTGGTGACGCTGTCGTCGTTGGCGTTGGACGCGACGAACGACTGGGTGGTGGAGGAGGCCTCGATGGGCTTGGCCTTGGCCAGGTTCACCCCGGTCGGGGGCGGGGTGCCCGGGTCACCGGGATCTCCCGGGTCCCCACCGCCGGTGGCCCCGTAGACCTCGAACTCCGCTATCTGGGCGGCCGGCCAGCCGGTGTTGCCGCTGATGCTCAGCCGCACCTGACGCACGGTCCTGGCGGCGAAGGCGATGGCCACGGTGTTGGACCGGCTCGGATCGAACACCCACCCCGCGGAGGCCGACAGCGTGCTGAAGGTGTTCCCGTCCGTGCTGCCCTGGACGCTCAGCGTCTCGGTACGCGTCTCCCACGCGGCGGGCAGCTTCAGCACCACCTGGTCCACGGGGACGCTGCTGCCGAGGTCGACCTGGATCCATTGCGGGAAGGCGCCCGAAAGGCTCTCCCAGTACGAGCCCTGATTGCCGTCGGTGGCTCCCGCGGCGGCGTACCCGCCGAGGGAGCCGCTCGCGGTGACCGTCTTGCCCAGGGCGAGGTTGGGGCCGCCCGCGGCGGCTGCGGAGGCGCCGGGCACCAGGCCGAGGGCCATCAGACCGGCGACCAGCAGTCCGGCCAGCAGCCACCCGCCGCCCCGGTGCCGTGATTTTGCGCAATGATCTCTGGTTTTTGAGTGATCTGATTGCTGATATGCGGTCATGGCGCCACAGGTTTCTCTCAGGTGACGCATTTGTCAACGCCTCGCGCACACAAGGACGTTGAGCAGGACTTCCTCGTACGAGTGATCACCGGTGTGTCCCCGCACAGGAGCACCTCGCGCCCGCCAAGGATGCCGACATGCACACTCACTCGCCGTTGCTGCGCCGTGGCTTGCTTGCGTTCGTGGCCGCCGTCGCACTGTTGACCACCGCCGCCTCCTCCGTGGCCTCCGCGTCAGAGGCTTGCGGCTCCGTCATCACCGCCCCGCTCTCCCCGCCCGTCAGCGCCGACGACCCCTGCCCCAGCACCGATCCGGTCGTGTGCCGCATCCGCGTCCTGCCGTACGGGGAGAAGGTCGAAGCCCAGCGCACGCGGATGCGCTACCACGACCTCCTCGAGGACATGCACCGGACCGAAGCCGACATGCGGGCGGCCGGGTTCTCCGACGAGGAGATCGCCAGGGAACTGGTCGACATGCGCAACCAGGCCAAGGAGATCACTCGCGCCGGCATGACCCCGGAGGAGGTCCGGATCCTGGAGGAGCGGAACATCGCCAAGTACGGCAACCCGCTCGGGCCGACCGCGGACCAGCTCTACGTCAAGTACGGCTCCTGGCAGAAGGTCACCGACGCGTCGATGCGGACCAGTTACGCCGTCGACCGCGAACTCAGCCTCGAGTACCGCCCCTGCCCCGTTTAGGCCCCGCCGCGCGCGGCCCGGGTACGACACGGCGCCCGGGCCGGGAGCTTGAACTCCCGGCCCGGGCGCCGTCCTGCGATGCGGATGCCCCGAACCCGCCCTCGTCACGACCGGATCTGCACGTGGTGATGAAATGTGCGCGATGCGCTGTGACTCGTCACGCTGCTGAGCTGCACTGTCGTCTCGGGATTCGAACCCGACGCGCTGCTCTCCGCGCACCAGCCGGGCCGGTAACCGCCGGCCCTCGGTTGTGCACGCCTCCGGAGCAACTACCTGCTCCACACCGCGGGTCTCAGTCCAGCAGGTCGGCCTCCCAGTTGGTGCGCTGGATGCGTACGTCGATCTCGCGGATCTCGCGGGCGGCGTCATCGGCGCGGGAACGCAGCTCGGCGACGGGCAGCGCGGGGAGCACCATCAGCTCGGAACGCAGCTGCCGGCCGTAGCCGCGGTCCCCGCCGCCCGCGGCGGCGTCGGCAGCCGAGGTGAGCACGGAGTGGCGCAGGCGCAGGGTGTCGCGGCGGGCGAGGGCGTCGGTGAGGGTGCCGTCGGCGCCCATGTCGACTGCGGCATTGGTCCGGTTGATGCGCCGGATCAGGGACTCCAGTGCGTCGAGGGTCTCGGTGACCTCGGCCAGCAGCCCGACCGGGTCCTCGGCGGGGGTCTCGCCCTCTTGGTGGCGGGCGTTGGCCACGATGCGGGCCCGAAGTTGTTCGACGCGGCGAGCCGCCTCCGCGCGCTCCGCCAGTGCTTCGCCGAGCTTCATCGTCGTGGGTCCCGTCCCCTGGTGTCGTTCGCCCTTCGCGGTGCGGCACTGAGGTACCGCTGCGTGATCACCCTACGTCACATTCCTCAGGGCTTGCGCGCCTCGCGGTAGCGGAGGTAGACGACTCCTGAGCTGAAGGTGCGGGTCTCGACAAGTTCGAGATCGGCCCGGCGCTCGCTCCGGGGAAAGTACGGAATGCCGCCGCCGACCAGTACCGGGTAGACCACGACCTGGTACTCGTCGATCAGACCCGCCGCGGCCGCCTCTGCGGCGAGAGTCGCGCCACCGATCGCGATGTCTCCCTCCCCCGGCTCGGCCCGCAGCCGCTCGATCTCCTCCGCCAGGCCGCCGGAGAGCAGGCGGGCGTTGCCTTCCACCGCCGACAGCGTGGTGGAGAACACCACCTTGGGAAGCGGGTTCCAGAGCGCCGCCCACTCGCGCTCGGGGGCGCCCAGCGATGGATCCTGGGCGGCGGTCTCCCAGTACAGCATCGTCTCGTACAGCCGTCGCCCCAACAGGTGGACGCCGACCTGTTGGATCTCGTCGATCCAGAAGCGGAAGACCTCCTGGTCGGGGTCCGTCCAGTCGAAGCTGCCGTCCGGCCCGACGATGTAGCCGTCCAGTGAAACACCCATCGAGTAGGTCACGCTGCGCATCAGAAGTCCTCACCTTGGGAGCAGGTCCGACACTACGACCGTAGGCCGCCGCAGGACCCATCCATTGCAGGACTTTCGCCCCTTCTGGTGCATTTAGACAGGATCTAGGGTCATATTGAATCCGAAATCAGGAGGAGTCGCATGTACACAGTCAAGAGCACCCTGCCGGAGGCCGGCCTGAAGGCCGTCGCCGACGCCCTGCAGGGGTCACTGGAGGACCTGGTCAACCTCACCCTGGCGGCCAAGCAGATCCACTGGAACGTGGTCGGCCCGCGCTTCCGCTCCGTACACCTGCAGCTCGACGAGGTCGTCGACACGACGCGCCTTCACTCGGACGCGGTCGCCGAACGGGCCGCGACCCTCGGCGTCCCTCCCGACGGGCGCGCGGCGACCGTGGCACGCAACGGCGGCGTCGGGGCGGTGCCCGAAGGATGGGTCAAGGACGCGGACGCGGTACGCACCATGGTGGAGGCGCTCGGCGCCGTGATCACGCGCATGCGGGAGCGCATCGAGGCAACCGGTGACGCGGACCCGGTCAGCCAGGACCTCATCATCGGCATCACCGCGGACCTCGAAAAGCACCACTGGATGTTCCAGGCCGAGAACAGCTGACAACTGCCACCAGGTTCATCAGCCGCATTCTTCGGTCTTGAACGTACGGAACCCACGGCGCTGGTAGTTGGGCAGCGCGTTCGGGTTGTCTTCCGACGACGTGTGCAGCCATATCCGGCTCACGTCCGGCACCAGTTCCCAGCCCTTCCGGATCGCGAGCGTCAGCGCGTGGCCGCCGAGGCCCTTGCCGGTGAACTCCGGCAGTAGCCCGAACGTCCTGATCTCGACGTCGGCGTCCGGATGGAGGTCGTAACAGACCACGCCCGCCGGCTCGTCCGCCACGGTGAGCAGCCAGCACGTCCGGCCCGGGTGCTCGACGAACCACGCCTCCCACTCCTGCGGGCTGCGGCGGGCGCTGCGCCACCGGTACGGCGCACCGATCCTCGCCACCAGGTCGGGAACCAGCGACAGGTCCCCATCGACGGCGACGAGCACCATGCCCGGGACCGGATCACCGGGAACCAGTTGGGTTCGGTCAGTCATCTCGACATACGTCACGATCTTCGTCACCCGCACAAGGCTACGTCCAGGTCGGCGGCCCCGGCCAGGGCCGCCGGCCACAGCGTGGGCCGGCGAGCCCGCCCGCCGGCTGAGTACGATCACCTACCCCGGCCTGAGTACCTGAACGGTGGCCCGCCGCGCGCGGCGCCGGAAGGCTGGACGCATGCGCCGACTGCTGCTGCTCGCCCCGCTGTTGCTGTTCACCGCCGGATGCGGGGTGGTGCAGTCCGCCGAGGACGAGGCGACGGACGACGCACGGGAGGTGGCCAGGAAGGCGGGCGAGCGGCTCTACGGCCAGCGTCCGCGCACGGCGGAGGAGGTCGGACGCTCCGCTTCCGGCATCGACGGGGTCGAGGTACTGCGGGTGACCGGTACCTCGACCCACGACGGGGACGGCGTCGACGTGGTCGTCCGCACCTCCGGCACGGCGCACAAGGGCTGGCTCGCCCCTGAAGAGGTCGTCGTGCGGCGCTGCTTCAAGGTGCAGGTGTCGCCCGAGTCGGAGTGGAGTGCGGATCCCCGTGGCGTGGACTGCCCCGATGGCCCTGCGATGACCTTCGCCCCTCCACCCGAACCGCCCCGGCTGCCGTACGAGGAGCTCCGAGCGAAGCTGCCCCGGGTAGCGGAGGGCGGACAGGTGGACGAGGCCGAGGTGCGCCGTGCGCTCGCCGCCCTGGCCCTGGATCCGGCGATCCGTACCGAGGTGAAGGCGGACGGCGGTCGGGTCGGCGTTCTCCTGTCGGTCAGGGGCAACGGCTTCGACCCGCAGGACTGCCTTCTTGCCCGGGTGGACCCCGGCGCCACCGAGGTGTGGGTGCCGCCCCGCATCCACAGGATGCCCGGAGAGGGCGGCTGCGCCGTCGGCAACGCCCTGACCCCGAAACCGTCGCCACACTGAACGCCGGTCAGGACCCCGGACCACTCGTCCAGGGTCCGCTTCGCCCGCTCTACTCCGCCGTCAGGTCCGGGGAAGTCGACGGAACCCCCGTGGGGTTCGCCGACGGAATCGGCACCCGGGTCGGGGCAGCTCGATTTCCACACGCAGGAACGGGCGACCGTCAGGACAGGATCTCGATGTAGCCGTCGGTTCCGTGGACGCGGATCCGCTGGCCGTCCTGGATGAGGTGGGTGGCGCGGTCCACGCCCACGACGGCGGGCAGCCCGTATTCGCGGGCGATCACCGCTCCGTGGGTCATCAGACCGCCCACCTCCGTCACCAAGCCGGCGATTCCGACGAACAGCGGCGACCAACTGGGGTCCGTGAACGGCGTGACCAGGATGTCGCCCGCTTCGAGATCGGCCTGCGCGATGTCGAGGACCACGCGGGCCCGCCCCTCGACCGTCCCCGCGGAGACCGGTACGCCGATCAGGGCGCCGGCCGGGGCGTCGTCGCGCCGGTACGACCCGGTGAGCGCCTCGCCGTCCGAGGTGAGGACCCGGGGCGGGGTGAGCGCGTGGTAGGCGCGGAACGCTTCCTTGCGCTGCTGGACGAGCTGGGCGTCCACCTGGTTCGAGCGCACTGCGTCGTGGAGTTCCTGGAACGTGAGGTAGAAGGCGTCCTCCGCGGTGGAGAGGACGCCGGCCCGCACGAGGCGGCCGGCTTCCCTCAGCAGAGCCTGCTTGTAGAGGAAGTAGCGGGAGATGATGCCGTACTTCGGGTACTCCCGGTACCCGATGAAGGTCCGGACCCGGTCGATCATGCCCTGCGTCTCGGCGGCCTTCCGTTCCCCGTCGGGCAGGGCGCGGAGGCGCGACAGTACGTCCTGCTCCATCTGTCGGGCCTTCTGTCGGCCCTGCTCGAAACGCTGCTCGGCGGCGCCCGGCGCGAAGTTCCGTACGTTGTCGAGGATCGCGGGCAGGAGCGCGGCCGGGCGCTCGCGCCAGCGCGGCCTCGTGATGTCGATCTCGCCGACGCAGCGCACGCCGTAGCGGTCGAGGTACGCCTCGATGGCGTCGCGCGCTTCGGTGCCGCCCGGGAGCTTGGGCAGTCCGTCGAGGAAGTCGTCGCCGTCTGCCTCCCGGTCCCTGGTGTCCTGGAGGAACACCACCACCTCGGTCAGCGGGCGGATCACGTCCGCGACGTCGAGCAGCGCCAGTCCCATCTCCGACGTGATGTTGTCGGGGGCGGACAGGGTGAGCGTGTCAGCCGCGTTCTTCTCGCCGAGCCATTCGAGCAGCTTGTCGTTGAGCCACCACGTGGCCTCCATGCCCGCCATGATCGCCTGCATGCTCAGCGGATCGCTGAGGACCTTCCGGTGCTCCTCGAACGCCTCTTGCAGGAGGTACTCGAACAGCGCGGGCCCGTTCCTCTCCCCGATGCCGTGCTCCAGCGCGGAGATGGAGGCCCGGCTGCGCTCGATCAGCCCGCTGACGACGGCCGGATCGGTGGCGATGGGGTCAGGCGCACCACCACCGCCGCTGTTGCCGGGAACGGGGTCCGGCTGGGACGGTACGAAATCGCCGCGGTCGAGGACGGTCTGCAGAGCGTCCTTGATCAGCGGATCGCCCTTCTCCATGGCGTCCAGCAGGGCGGCGCGGCTCGCGGGCGCGGCCAGGCGCCGGGTGACGTCGACGAACAGCCGCCCGCCGGCCTCCTGCATCGGGACCATGGCTGTGAGCTGCCACATGGAGAAGCCCAGGGGCTTCATGGGGTCGGTCATCATCTGCCCGTGGCCGACGGAGACGTAGACGCGGTTCTCCAGGTCGCCGCCACCGCCGCCGTCGACGGGGACGGGGAACAGCGTGGTGATCGGCCGGCTCTGCACGATCCGGAACTCATCGCCGACCAGGCACCACTCGATGTCCTGCGGGCAGCCGAAGTGCGCTTCGATCCGCCGCCCGAGCTGCGCGAGCCGCACGGCCTGCGCATCGGTCAGCGCCGGCTCCTCCTGCTGCTGCGCGTCGATCGCCACTTCGCGCGTACCGCCGGACGGCAGGGCGTGAACGGCCAGGTGCTTGGCGGCGATCGTCCTGGCGACGACCTCGCCGTCCCTCACCTTGAAGACGTCCGGGTTCACCAGGCCCGAGACCAGGGCCTCACCGAGGCCGAATCCGGCGTCCACCGTGGAGACCTTGCGGTGGCCCGTGACGGGATCGGCCGTGAACAGGATGCCGGAGGAGTCCGGGAAGACCATCCGCTGTACGACCACGGCCATGTGGACCGTCCGGTGGTCGATGCCGTTGCGCTGGCGGTAGGTCACGGCCCGCTCGGTGAACAGCGAGGCCCAGCAACGGCTGACGTGCCGCAGGATCTCCTCCGGCCCCACGACGTTCAGGTACGTGTCCTGCTGCCCGGCGAACGAGGCCGTCGGCAGGTCCTCCGCCGTCGCGCTGGACCGGACGGCGTAGGCGGCATCCCCTCCGAACCGGGAGAGACCGCGGTTGATCGCCGTCGCGAGATCGATGGGGACGGCGATCTCCTCGATGGTGCGGCGGATCTGCGCGCTGAGCGTGCGGATCGCCTCGCGGTCGTCGGGGTTCGCACGCGAAAGGTCATCGAGCTGGTCGTCGAGCGACGGGGCTTGCACCACGGCCTGCCGGAAGGCTTCGGTCGTCACGCAGAAGCCTTCCGGGACGCGGATGCCTTCGATCCGCGACAGCGTGCCGAGATGCGCGGCCTTCCCGCCGACGAGGGCGCCCTGCTGCGCATCGATGTCTCGGAGTTCCAGCACGTACTGATCAGTCACTGCGGTCCTTAATCCTTGCCCGATACCCGCTACGAGGGACGATTCTGCACCTCGCCCGGGGCCTTGCGGCAAGCCCCCCAGTGCGCTATAAGTTGAGAGTGGCAAGGAGATCTCTCTCCTTGCCTTTTGTGTTTGCCCGAGAGACCGACGGGCCGCCGAGCGGCATCAGTCGGTGTCGAGGCCGTCGATCAGGCGGTTGAGGAACCGGGTGAAGGTGGCCTCGGGGCTGAGGAGGCGTCCGGGGGCGGCCAGGGCTTCGGCGAGTTCCGGGTGGCGGCCGTCGGCGGCGACGGCGGCGAGGTAGCGGGCCACGGCTGCGCCCCGGTCCGGTGATCGTGAGACTGCTGCCTGCGCGATCTCATGGGCAACGTGCCCCGCCACGAATGCGGTGGTCTGTGCGAAGACCTCAAGCTTCGCCGCGCCGTCCAGCCCGGTGGGCCGCAGGACGGCGAGTACGTGTTCCAGGAAGGCCAGTGTGTTGGGGCCCGGAACGCGACGTGTGGCCAGGGCGGCGGGCAGCCAGGTGTGGCGCAGCATGTGGGCGCGCTGGAGATGTGCCACGGTCTTGAGATCGGCACGCCAGTCGCCGCTCGGCGGGTCCGTGACCGTGAGTTCGCCGCTGACGTGGTCGACCATCAGTTCCAGCAGCGTCTCCTTGTCGGGGGCGTAGCTGTAGAGGGACATGACGCCCGCTCCGACCTCGGCGGCCACCCGTCGCATGGTGACCACTTCGAGTCCTTCCGCGTCGGCCAGAGCGACGGCTGCCGCGGTGATGGCCTCCCGGCTGAAGGAGGGCCTGCGGCCCCTGCGGGGCTCCGTGGGACGCAGCCAGAGCTGTGCGGGATCGACGCCCCCGGCACCGGAGCTTCCGTCACTGGACACGGCCTCGCACTCCTTCCCTGGTTGTCGAGGCGGCTCTTGCCAAGGTCATCCAAGCATGCTCTATTCTCGTACATCGTACGAGAATAGAGGAGGTCACCATGCCATCACGCATGCCCGACACCGCCGCCAGGCCGGCCTGGGTCCCGCCCGCCGGAAAGCCGCCGCTGTCCTCACGGATGATGAGGGCGACCTGGCGAGGCCTGCCGGCCAAACGGCACGAGGCCGGATGGGAGCCGGGGCTGGTGGTGCCGGCCGCCGACGGCAGCCCGTTGATCACCGACCACTACTTTCCGCGCGCCCAGGGCGACTTCCCCACCCTCCTGGTCCGCTCCCCCTACGGCCGAGGCCTGCCGTGGTCGCCCCAGTACGGCCTGCTCTTCGCCGAGCAGGGCTTCCACGTGGTCCTGCAGAGCTGCCGCGGCACCGGAGGCTCGGGGGGCGCGTTCGACCTGTGGCGCAACGAGGCCGCCGACGGCCGGGCCACGGTGTCCTGGTTGCGCGAGCAGCCCTGGTTCAACGGAACCCTGGGGACCGTCGGCCCCAGTTACCTGGGCTACGTGCAATGGGCCCTCGCTTCGGACCCGCCGCCGGAACTGAAGGCGATGGTGGTGCAAGTAGGGCTGCACGATCCGTACGCCCTCTTCCACGCGGACGGTGCGCTGCGCCTGGAGAACGCCCTCGCCGTGGGCGTGGGCATGAACTACCAGCACCAGGGCATGGCACCGTTCCTCAGGGCGGCACTGCGCCTGCAACGCCGCCTGCGCCACGTCATCATGGCGCAGCCCCTGCGCGGGGCGTACGCGTCGGCCTTCGGCGCCGAACTGCCCTGGCTGAACGACGTGATGGCACACCCGGACCCCAAGGACGCCTACTGGCACGGCGCGTCGACGGCGGAGTCGGCAGAGCGGCTGCGCGTGCCCACGGCTCTGATCACCGGATGGCACGACGCACTGGCCGACCAGACCTTCGAGCAGTACGAACGGCTGCGCCGGGCCGGATGTGAGACCTCCCTGCTCGTCGGTCCCTGGACCCACACTTCCGCCCTGCAACAAGGGTGGTCCGAGGTATTCACCGAGAGCCTCGCGTGGCTGCGCACCCACTTGTGCGCCGATCCCCCCGGCTCGCGTCCCACTGCGGTGCGTGTGCACATCGGCGGCGAAAACGCCTGGCGGGACCTCGACGACTGGCCGCCGGCCGCGGCCACCGTCCCGTGGTACCCCGTTCCCGGCGGGCACCTCACCCAGCAGGCCCCGACGGACTCCGCACCCGTGACGGCGTTCCGCTACGACCCGGCCGATCCCACGCCCTCCCTCGGCGGCCCGCTGCTCTCCCGCACCGCCGGCCCCCGGGACAACGGAATCCTGGAGGCCCGGGACGACGTCCTGACGTTCACCGGCCCACCGCTGACCGAGCCCGTGGACGTCCTCGGTCCCGTCTCCGCACGGCTGAGCGTCTCCACGGACACCGGACACGCCGATGTCTTCACCCGTCTGTGCGACGTGGACCCGCAGGGCCGCTCCGTCAACGTCTGCGACGGGCTGGGCCGGCTTCGGACGACCGGCTCGGCGCCCTCGCAGGTCACGGTGCGGATGAGTGCCACCGCCCATCGCTTCGCCGCAGGTCACCGCATCCGCTGGCAGATCAGTGGAGGCGCCCATCCGCGCTACGCCCGGCCTCCCGGCACAGGAGACTCGCCGCTGGACGCCACCGCCTTCACGCCCGTACGCATCACGGTCCACACGGACTCGGCGTTGCTGCTCCCCCGCAGCTCCGGGCGCGCGTAGTCCTCGGCTCACAGCCGTACGGCGAGGGCGGCGATGTCGTCGTCAAGGCGCCCTCTGCTGTAGCGCAGGAGATCGCGGTGAAGAGCGGTGAGCAGTTCGCGGGGCGGTGTGGGGGGCTGTCGACGCATCCAGTCCGCCAGCGGGAAGAACTCGCCGTCGCGGGCCCGGGCCTCGGCGATGCCGTCCGTGTAGAGGAGGAGCAGGTCGTCGGGGGCGAAGTCGAAGGTGTCGACGTTGTACTGATCACCGATCAGCTCCGAGAGGCTGAGCAGCGGTGAGGGGGTGGCGGACTCAAGGACACGGAGCCTCTCGCGGTTCAGGAGCAGCGGCGGAGGGTGCCCGCAGCTGAGGACATCGATACGTCTGCCCTCGTGCGGGATCTGGACGAGAAGGGCAGTGGCGAAGCGCTCCATCGGCCCCTCGGGGGGAAACGCGGCGTTGTAACGCGTACTGCTGGCATCCAGCCTGCGTGCGACGTTGACGATGTCGGTCTCGCCGTAGGCCGCCTCCCGGAAGGCGTTGACGATCGCCGCGGCCGCCCCCACGGCCGGCAGGCCTTTGCCCCGCACGTCACCGATGAGGAGCCTGACCCCGTACGGCGTGTCGACCACCTCGTAGAAGTCCCCGCCGATACGGGCCTCCGCGGCGGCCGCGACGTACAGCGACTCGATCTCGATGCGGCCGATGCGGCGTGGCAGGGGGCTCAGCACCACCTGCTGCGCCGCGTCGGCGACGAGCCTCACCTGAAAGAGGGTGCGCTCGCGCTGGAGCCGTACGTGGCTTCCGTACGCGGCGGCCACGGTGACCGCGATGATCCCCGCGGCCGTCCACCACGTCCCCAGATCGGGGAAGACGAGGCTGAGGCCGATCATCAGTAGGAGGCAGGCCGTCCCGAGCAGGACGGTGGGGAGGACCGGCCACATGGAGGCGGCCAGCGCCGGCGCCGCGGGCAGGAGGCGGCTGAAGGCCATCTCCGGCGGGGTGGTGTAGGCCAGGCTGGCGATGACGACGGTCAGGATGACCGGCGACAGCCGCACAAGTCTTCCCCGGCCGCGGCGCCTACGGGGCCGTGGCCGTCCAGACTCGATCACGCTTCTCAGAGTATCCGCGCAATGACGACATAGCGCTCTGACGAGCAGCGTCGGCTGCCGGCCGCACAGCGGCGCCGACCGACCCACCAGGCGCGGGACGGCCTCAGTCGTCGCTTCCGACACCGCGATCGGGTGCGCTCATGTCGCCCGTCGCGGGAATGCCGTCCGCGAGCCCGTAGCGCAGGTACACCGTGCCCTTCGGGCTGGCGACCGGGGGTGCGAGGAGCGTGACGTTGGTGGGCACCGCGCCACCGTCGAACACCTTCTTCCCGACGCCGAGCACGATCGGGTGCAGCCAGAGATCGAGACGGTCGAAGAGCTTCTCGCGCAGGAGGGTCTGCACCAGGTCCAGGCTCCCGACGACCTTCACGTGCTCGTGCCGCTCACGGATCTCGCGCACCGCGGCCGCGAGGTCCGGGCCGAGCTGCGTGGACCCGGCCCACGAGAGGTCGGGCCTGTTGCGAGAGGCCACGTACTTCGGGACGCGGTTGAAGAGCGTGGCGATCTCGTTGTCCTCGCCGCCCTCCTGGTGAGGCCAGTAGGCGGCGAAGATGTCGTACGTCCGCCGGCCGAGCAGGAGGGCGTCCGTGCCCTCGTACGCGGCGCCGACCTGCGCCCCGGCGACCTCGTCCAGCAGGGGCGCCTGCCAGCCGCCGAACGGGAACCCCACCGGGTCCTCGTCGGGCCCGCCGGGCGCCTGCCCGACGAGGTCGAGGGTCGCGAACAGCTCGATGTGGATGAGGCCCATGGTTTGCTCCCGATGAGTCGGTTGTCTCCGTCAATGGATAGACCCGCGGAGGCCCGCAGACTCATCGCCACGAGGGAACCGGCTTCACCCGGTCGGGTGACTACAGGCCGAGGGTGGGGTTGGGGGTCAGGATGCGGCGCAGGACGGCTTCGATGTGGGTTCGGTCGGCGGGGCGCGTGCCGGCCAGGCCGGTGAGGGTGAGGCCGTTCATGGCGGCTGCGGCAGCGGTGGCGGTGACGAGGTCGGTGCGGGCTGCCCTCGGCCCCGACGCCTACATGGGCCGCGCCGGGGCCATGGACCGGCTGCGTGACGCGGCCGGCTGGGACGGGCTCCGCTACACCGCGGCGGAGAGGACGCGCTGGCCCTCCTCGCCGAGCGCGGCGAGGTCACCGCCGCCGAGTTCGCCGACGCCGTACCCGCTCTGCGCGAGCAGAGCGTCACCTCCCCCGGCAAGCCCTACGAGTCCCGTCGGCGCGTCGCCTCCACCGTCCTCGGCGTCCTCGCCGCCGAAGGCCGTATCCGCCGCGCGCGCCCGGCCGGGAGCTGGACATCCGCCCGGTTCCGCTGGGCGCCTGCCGAACCCCTGCCCGAGCTGCCTCCGGCCGCATCGAAGGCGGCTCTCGCCAGGCTCTACCTCGCCGTGTTCGGGCCCGTCACCGAAGCCGACCTGAAGTGGTGGACCGGCTCGACCCTGACCGCCACGCGCAAGGCGATCGCCGCCACCGGCGCCGAAGCGGTCGACCTCGACGAAGGCACCGGCTACGTGCTGGCGGAGGACCTCGAACCGGTCTCGGACCCCGAACCCTGGGTGGCTCTGTTGCCCGGCCTCGATCCCACCCCCATGGGATGGCGCCATCGGGACTGGTACCTCGACACCGAGCACACGCCGGCGCTGTTCGACCGCAACGGCAACATCGGCCCCACCGTCTGGGCGGACGGCCGCATCATCGGCGCGTGGGCCCAACGTCCCGACGGGACCATCAACCACCACCTCTTCACCGACCCGGGCCCCGAGACACGAACCGCCGTTCAGCACGAGGCCGCCCGCATGGCCACCTTCCTCGGGGACACCCGCGTCACCCCCTGCTACCGCACACCCCTCGAACGCCATCTGTCCGCATGGCCCGTCGAAGGGCAACGACGCCGCGTACGGCATCAACACCCGGGACCTGAAGTCCTTCGTCCATGTCCCGGAGTCGGTGCCCGTCCTCGGCGAGGGCCTCCACGTCCGGTGACGGTGGCCGGTCTCGCCGCGGCCGCGCCGATGCGCACCGCCGTTCCACCACAGCCGTGTTGGCCGCCGGGACCTGGGGTTCTCCCCACCCCCGCGGTGGCGTTCACAGCATGCCCGATCTGGGTGTAGGCACCATGGGTCGGACCGGCCGGCCGTGACTGAATGATCACGGGGCGCGGCTCCGGTGGGACATCTCCCGCCGGATTCCCTGCCGTTGTGCACCCCGGATCGTACACATCGACGTGAGGCCTTCAACGTGACGCGCATACGCACCTCCGCTCCCGCCGCCCGCTCCCGCTCCGGCGCCCCGCGCCGGAGCTTCGTCCTGGGCGCCCTGACGGTCGCCGTCCTGACGACGGCCCTGGCAGCTCCGGGCGCCACGGCCTGGGCCCAGCCCCACCACCAGCCCCAGTCGTCGAGCCCGGCCGGTGACTCCGCGCGGGCCCGTACCCAGAAGGCACTGGACGAGATCGTCCGTATCGAAGGCGTGGTCGGCGCCCAGGCCACACTGGTCAACGGGAACCAGCGGACCTCCCTGAGCAGTGGAACCGCCGAGCGCGGCACCGACCGGCCGATGCCGGAGCAGGGCTACTTCCGGATGGGCAGCAACACCAAGACCTTCGTCGCCACCGTGGTGCTCCAGCTCGTCGGTGAGGGCCGGATACGGCTGGAGGACAAGGTCGAGAAGCACCTGCCGGGCCTGGTGCGGGGCAACGGCAACGACGGCCGGAAGATCACCGTCCGGCAGCTGCTCCAGCACACGAGCGGGCTGCCCGACTACGCACCCCGCCTGCCCGTCATCTCGGGCGAGGAGCAGTTCCGGGAGCACCGCTTCGATCAGTACTCGTCACGCGAGCTGGTCGCCATGGCCCTGAAGGACCGGCCGGTCTCCGAGCCCGGCCGCACCTTCTCCTACTCCAACACCGGCTACATCCTCGCCGGCATGATCATCGAAAAGGTGACGGGACGGCCGTGGAGCGAGGAGGTCCACGACCGGATCATCGATCCGCTCCGCCTGCGACACACCTTCTCCCAGGGTGGCGACATCGGCTTGCCCCAGCCGCACGCCAAGGCCTACATGCAGTTCAAGCCGGCCGGGGCGCTGGTCGAAAGCACCGAGGTGAACATGTCCTGGGGCAGGTCGGCCGGAGACCTCATCACCACCTCGAACGATCTGGCGCGCTTCTGGCGGGGGCTGCTCGGCGGGGAGCTGCTGAAGCGGGAGCAGTTGGCGGAGATGCAGCGCACGGTCCCCGTCGCCACCGGGGGGTCGGGGGTGACCGAGCGGGCAGGGCTCGGGGTCTTCTGGCGTGAGCTGAGCTGCGGCGGCGGCTCCTGGGGCCACGGCGGAACCACCCTGGGCCACCTGAACGCCAACGGCTTCACCGACAAGGGGAAGCGGGGCGCGATCGTAGTGCGGTCGACGAACCTCGCGATGGAGGACCGCGACGGGCGTACGGATCGCCTCATCGACCAGGCGCTCTGCGCGGAGAAGTGAGGACCGAGGTCCGTTCCCCTGAGCAAAAAATTCCCAGCGCCATCGAACCGGCCGGGCGCACCGGAGCAAGGTGTCCGATGCGGTTGGCGTGCCCCTGATTCGAGATCATAGCCCGGGATCCCATCGAGATCAACCGTAGTTGATTATGCATCAACTTCCCTCTTGATTGTCCGATCTGACCCACCCAACCCCCTCCCGTCAAGGAAAGCCCCCCGCACATCATGCGGAATTCATGACTCCACGCGCGCGGATCCGCACACTTCAGCGCACATGTGCGTACTCACAGAGCCGCGAGTTGACGAACCGACAGGCAGGCGGGATATTTTGCGCCAGGTATTCACGTCTTCAATTGCCGATACGCGGAGGGTTCAATCGCTCTCCTGAATGGCTTTGGCGCGACGCCCTTCGGACGGTGGCGCGGCAGTCGAGGCTCCACCAGCAAGGGCCTGCCCCGGACCGGGATCGCGGTGCCGGCGCCGAGCGGCCCGCGGGACACGCACCCAGGTCGATGCCCTTCGCGTACCGAAAGGAACAGCATGTCAGCAAACGGTTCACGCACTGCGTGGGCTGCCACTCTGCTCACCACCGCGGTGGCAGGTGGACTCCTCACCGCCACCCCCGCCACGGCCCTCAACGGCAGCGGCGTGACGAGCGGAAGCTATGCCTTCGCGGCGAACCTCAACGTCGGCGACAAGTCCGCCTGCTCGGGCGCGCTGGTCGACGCACAGTGGGTGATCACCGCGGCGTCCTGCTTCCGTGACGGCACCGCGCCGCTCGCTGCCGGAAAGCCGGCCGTGAAGACGACCGTCACCGTGGGGCGCACCGACCTCACCCAGTCCACGGGCACCGTGGTCGAAGCGGTGGAGCTCGTGCCGCACGCCGACCGCAACCTGGTGATGGTCAAGCTCGCCTGGCGGGTCGTCGGCGTCGAGCCGGTCAAGGTCGCCGCCACGGCCCCGGCGGTCGGCGAGCAGCTGACCTCGCTCGGGTTCGGGCGGACGAAGACGGAATGGGTGCCTCAGAAGCTGCACTCGGGCGTCTTCGCCGTGACCTCCCTCGACGGTGGCGCGCTCGGCCTGGACGGCGTCGACGGCGCGACGGTCTGCAAGGGCGACGCGGGCGGTCCCGCCGTACGCCAGAAGGACGGCGTCGTGGAGCTGGCGGCCGTCAACTCCCACTCCTGGCAGGGCGGCTGCCTCGGCACCGACCCGGCGGAGACCCGTACCGGCGCCCTGGACGTCCGCGTGGACGACGTGGCCGCCTGGGTCGACCAGGTCCGCAAGACCACCCCCGCGGTGCGGCTGGCGAGCCTGGTCCCCCAGGTCACCAGCGTGATGGCGACGGGTGACTTCAACAACGACGGCCGTGACGACATCGCCGCCGTCACCACCGACGGCAACCTGCACACCTTCGCCGGCCGGTCCGACGGCACCTTCGAGTACGGTCGCCCCATGTGGAAGGCGGACGGCACCTGGGCCCCCGCCACCAAGATCATCGGCGGCGACTTCAACGGCGACGGCATCACCGACATCGCCTCCGTGTGGAGCAGCGGCGCACTGCGCCTCTACACCGGGCAGTCCGACGGCACCCTGGCCGCGGGCAAGTCGATGTGGACCGACGAGACGACCAACTGGAACAACATGCTCCAGCTGGCCCGGTTCAAGGCGGACAACTCCGGCCGCGACGGCCTGATCGCCGTCTGGGGAACGGGCGGCAGCAAGGGCGCCCTGCACTCCTACACGACCGGCACCAACGGACTGATGACCGGCCAGCACCGCAACATGTGGCGCGACACCACGTGGCAGGGCATGCAGAAGGTCGCCACCGGGGACTTCAACGGCGACGGCCGCGATGACGTCGTCGGACTCGCCGGTGACGGTTCCCTGCGGCGCTACAACGGCAACGCCTCGGCCGGTCTCGACGACGGCGTCTCCATGTGGCAGGACAAGACCTGGAACGGCATGCCCGTCGTGCTGTCCGGTGACTTCAACGGCGACGGCAAGAACGACCTCGGCGGCCTGTGGAGCGACCAGCAGCGCTTCAACTTCTACAAGGGCGACGGCAAGGGCGCCATCGCCTTCGGCGTCAACGCCTGGCCGTCCCCCCTCCCGCTGCCGGCCGCCGGTCTCCTGCGCAACGCCAACAGCGACAAGTGCCTGGAGATCGTCAACTCCAGCAAGGACAACGGCGCCGACGCCCAGCAGTGGAGCTGCGGCAGCCAGCCCGGCGCCAAGTGGGAGTTCCGGGCCACGACCACGGCCGGTGTCTACGAGATCGTCAACGCCAACAGCGGCAAGTGCCTGGAGATCGTCAACTCCAGCAAGGACAACGGCGCTCGCGCCCAGCAGTGGTCCTGCCTGGGCATCCCGACCCAGCGCTGGACCATCTCGCAGGCCGGCAGCACCGTCGGCCTGAACATCACGAACGTCAACAGCGGCAAGACGCTCGAGATCAGCAACTCCAGCAAGGACAACGGCGCCGCGGCCCAGCAGTGGAGCCACGCCGCCGACCCGGCCTTCGCGACCCAGACCTGGAACCTCTGACCGGTCTGACCAGCCCGGCACCTGGCCCGGCACCTTCCTGTGGCGGCCGCCCTCACACCGGTGAGGGCGGCCGCCCTGGTGTTCGTACGCGTGGCCTCGGCGGCGGCGAAGGCCGATTACGATCACGGGCAGGCACCACACCAGGAGCGAAGGAGCGACACCGCATGGCGATCGAGAGGCCGGGCAGGCCCGAGGACCTTCCCGCGGCCGAACTGCTGTGGGCCCGCTGGGCCTTGGCCGCCGTACTGGAGGCCACGGAGGAGGCGGAGACGCTCGGCATCCACCGCACCGGCACCTGGATCGACGGGCAGGGGCTGCGCCTCGACGACTGCGGCTGCACCTGGTGGACCCTCGCACCGATGGGGCAGGGTCGCTACGTGCTGTACGGCGAGGACGAGTCCAGCGGTGTCAAGTGGCACGAGCCCGCGATCGACATGCTGGCGCAAGGCCCGGACTGGCTTCCGTACGAGCGGCTGCGCGGGCTCCTCGAAGGCTGGGAACTGGGCTGCGTCTACTGGTACGAGGAAGGCACCTGGGCTCGCGCGCCCTACCCGGACGGGTTGAAGGACGACGGCCTCGACTGCGGCATGAGCCGCTTCGTGGTGCCTGAGGAGGCACTGCGCATGCTGGCCGGCCTGGAGCTGGTGCCGTCCCGGGAGCGGGCGGCCGAACTGCTCGCCGCGGCAGAGGCCTACCGCCTCACCGTCCCCGACCTCGAAGCGGTACTCGACGCCGCGGACGTACACGCGGCGGGAGACCGGCAGGCCGCTCTGCGGGCACTGGAGCAGACCGGACTGTCTTCTGCGCGCTGACGCCCGCTTTCGGACATTGTGCACTCGATGTACGCGGGGCACAGCGTGTGCCCGGGTTTTGCGGGCAGGCGAGGGCTGACCACAGCCATGCACCGCCTTCGGGCCCGGGCCCGGCTCCGGCCGGGCGAACGGCCGACCCACCAGGCGGTGTTCTCGCCAAGGAGGTCTCACCATGCTGATCACCGTCACACGCAGCGGCGGGTTCGCGGGCGGGGAGCAGACCGCTTCCCTCGAAACGGAGTGCCGCGCCGACGGGCCCGAGCTGGAACGGCTGGCCGAGCTCGCGCTCAGCGGGGAGGGCCCCGTGGGGCGGGACCCCGTTCCGGACGGGTTCCGCTACGTCGTCCACGTCGACGGCAAGCTGATCGAATTGCAGGATCCGTACCTCACCGAGGACCAGCGGCAGCTGATCGACGCTGTTCTGAGCACTGCCGCCTGAGCCTTCCCGCCCAGCCCGCCGCCGTACCGGTTCGACCGGGACCGGTACGGCACGGGCGGACCATCCCGCCGTCCCGGTCAAGGTCCGACCGCCCGGTGCCGCCGCCTCCGCGCCATCCGCGCCATCCCCGTCACGGAGCCATGCGGTACCACCGCGGGGTGAGTCATCATCACGATGCCGTTCCCCTGCTCGTGCAGGTGCGCGATGCCTTCCCGGACCGGCGAGTTGAGCCACAACCCGCCCTTCGGCCGTGACGCCGCGTCCCACGATCTCGCGGTCCCGACATTCGATCCGGGTGCGTGAAGCCGTAAGGGCGGGGCAGGCGAAGCCCAGGCGGAACGCAGTACGACCGCCGAGCACGACGTACGGAACCGGAAGCCCCCTTCGGCGGCCGCCCCGCCTGATCGCCAGGGCGCCTACCGGTGGGCGCGGGCGTGCCGTGCCAGATGTGCTGCGGCGAGTTCGGCCAGAGCGGGGCCGGTGTCCTCGTAGGCGAGGGGTGCGAGGTCCGGGGGCGGGACGTAGCCGTCGGGCATGGCCGCGTACGCGTTCTCCATCCGGGCGGCGTAGGCATCGGTCAGGGCCTGCGGCCAGGCGCCGGTCAGTGGGGGCCTCATCCGGGCCTCGGCGGCGAGCGCCGCGTGATGCGTTGCTGCTTCCGCGGCCGCCTCCTTGAGGGTGTGGTCGGCGATCAGTTCCCGGCACGGGGCGAACGCGGCCAGCGGGCCCGACAGCGTGCCGGTCATCGGAGCGGGAGCGAGGAGTGCGTCGGCAAGGACGGAGGCGATCAGGGGGGAGGCGTGGAGGCCGTCGCGGTGCGTGCCCGACGCCACCCACAGGCCTTCGCGGACGGTGGGGCCGATGACGGGGTGGCCGTCCAGGGACAGGGGCCGGTTGCCGTGATGCGTACGGACGATCCCGGCACCGGCGAGGCCGTGGTCGAGCTGGCTGAGTGCGGCATCGAGGAGGAAGCGCAGGGCGCCGGCCGTGGGCCGGGCGGTGGGGGTCAGGGCCGCCTGGGCGCTGGCGCCGAGATAGAGGGTGCCGTCGGCCTGCGGGACGGCGTGCAGACCGCACGCGTAGGCCCGGTTGGGGGTACGGACCACCCGCGGCCACGGCTCGGGGCCGGCCACGGTCACCGCGGTGCCGGCCGCGGCCAGGACGGGAACGACGGGCAGGTCCGGGTCGAGGGCTTCCAGGAGCGGGGTGGTCCATGCGCCGGCCGCGACCACCGCGCGTGGGGCCCGGAATGCACCCGTGGGGGTATCGAGTAGGTATCCGCCACCCGGGGCCGCGGTGAGCGTGCCGGCCGGGGTGCGGATCGCGTTGGGGAGCGCGGCCAGAGCGGCCTCCAGGGTGGCGAGCCAGGCGCGGGCGTCGATGAAGCCCTCTGCGGGCAGGTACCAGGCGCGCAGGGCACGGTCGTTGTCCAGCGGCCGGTACCCGGGAATCTCGGCCGGGGCAGTCGCCTCGCAGCCGAGACCGTACTCGGCCGCGGTACGGGCGACCGCCGAGAACGCGGTGTCGTCCATGGCGGAGGAGACCGTGTTCAGGACCATGAACGTGCCGGTGCCGTACCCGTCGTGCGGCGGTGCGGCGGAGCCGGCACGGGACCGGACCTGCTCCCGCCATAACGGCCAGCACCCGGCCGCCTCGATCGCGAGTTCGGTCCGCAGTCGGCCGTGGCCGGTCCGCAGCCCCTGGTCGGTGACCTCGCCCAACGCGCCGAGCATCGCGCCCGCCGCACCCGACGCCCCACCGCTTCCTGCCAGGTCGCCGGCCAGCACCACGCGCGCAGCGGGGTCCGCCGCCGCGAGCGCGAAGGCCAGCGACCGACCCACCGCCCCCGCACCGATCACCAGCACGTCCGCGCCCCGTACCCCCATGCCCACCCCTCCCAGTCCTGCCCGAGCGAGCCACATCTCGGCTGCGTGTGTCCGGCGCCTACTCGGTCCGTGGCCGAGCCTGTCCGACTGACCCGTCCTTTCGAGCCTTCCCCCGCGTCTGCTCCGCACGGGCTCGGTCCACACGGTCCGGGTCGGCGGGCGGGCCGCTGCCCGTGCCCGTCCTGGACGCAGCTCCCGGCGGGCGGCCGTGTTCGTCCACCATGGCTCCCTCATCGGGAAGCAGCACGGGACGGGGGTCCGGGTTCTTCTCGCCCATGATTCACCGCCCTTTCCGTTTCGATCGCAGTGTCCTCGGCGCCCTCGGCGGCTCGGTGGGTGCGTATCGCTCGGGGAGCGGGCCAGTCGGTCGGCGCCGGGGCTTGGCGTCGGTTCCAGGGCAACCTCGGTCCAACGGCGAGGACCTGCCGTTGTTCGCTTCGCGCCTGCCCCGCCCTCGGCATCTCATTCGCGGAGGCCGGAGGCGCCTCTGGCCGCATCGGATCCGGGCCGTGGGAGCAGGGAGCGGGGCCGAGCCAGGTGATGCTGGTCGGCCAGAACCCGGGCGTCCACGTGCCGGCCACATCGCTGTGCGGGTACCGCGGCTACGAACACCTCCCCGAGCGGCCCGGAGGGTAACGGGGTCTCAGCCGGCCAGGGCGACCAGCCTTCGGTACTCGAGCTGGTCGGCGGTCTGTGCATCCTCGCGCCGGAGTGCGTGCAGTACGGCCGTACCGGGCCGTGGGCCGGGCGCAGGTCACTCGGGTGGCCGCGAGCCGCCGCGGCGCGGCTGGCCCTGGTGCCTGACCGTCGCCCCACTGCGCCACCGGTGCTGCAATGAAACGCATCGCGAGGAGCTCGCCGGCGGGGGCATGAGTGGGCCTACGCCGAACCGGGGTCCGATCCGCCGTCGGTCAGCGTTTGACGATCCGGTCGAGGACGGCGGCGATGCCGGACTTGACCGCGTCGCGGTGGTGGAGGGGCTCTGCGGGTAGTTCGCTGGTGGGGCGCACGCCTCGGTCGGCGAGGACGTAGAGCAGGCGCAGGGTGCGCAGGCAGTTGCTGATGTGAGCGGGCACCGGGGTGCTGATGCGGTCGGCGCCGAATCGGTCGGCGACCGTATCGAGCCAGCCGACGGCTTCGCGTTCGCTCAGGTCGGTGCGGGTGAGGACGCGGGCGATCGCCCGGGCCAGGCGGTCGTCCTCCAGTTGGTCGTAGACGTGGTCGGTGGGCGCCGTCAGCCGCGCGGCGGCGAGGTCCAGCATCCGCGTCGGCGCCACTTCGGGGTGGCGGCCGAAGCCCGCGAGCAGGTCCGCGCCGTGCGCCACCGCGTGGAGCCAGCCGAGGGTCTCGTCGTGGCCGCGCAGGTCCTGTTCCGCCGGGTACCAGCGCTCGAACGCGTCCACCCAGCCGGCCTTGAAGTCCCCGGCGGCCACCAGCATGTCGAGCACGAGGGGCGCGAAGGTACGGGCCTCGACCCGCGGGTCGGCGAACCGTTCGGCCATCTCGTCCCCCAGCTCCAGCCGCCGGGGCGCCCCGATGGTCCCGCGGGCTATCCAGGTCTCAAGGACGGAGTAGGGCGCACCGTCCCGGATCAGTGGATCGGGATCCGCCAGGGCCCGGGACAGCTCGCGGACGAGGTCCTCCATGGGATGGCCGGCGGGCACGGCATGGTCGGCGGCCTCGACGTTCTTCCAATCGATCATGACGGGCAGGGTAGATCCGTGCCGTTGCCGCACGCCTGCGAATTACGGTCGGGCAGCGCCCGGGGTGGCAGCGGGCGCGGTGGAACCGAGGCGATCCGCACCCGGCCCTGCCCCGGCAACGGGACTCCGCCGCGCCCTGGCCGAAAGCACGTCTCTCGGGCATGTGCCGCATTGACCACCCAGCGCCGTCGCGGTTGCATGCTCGTGGTCTTCCGGCAGGGAGCCGGAGCGGTGACCTTGTCCTTCCTGGGGGGAAAATGAGGGGAATCACGAACCGGAGCACCACCAGACGTGTACGAGCCGCCCTGAGCGCTTCGGTCGCAGCCTGCGCGCTCGCCGCGGTGCTGCCCGCAGCCGCCTCGGCCCAGCCCGCGGCAGGGGCGGGCCCCGCGAGTGGCCTCACCGCCGGTGTCGAGAGGATCAGCGTCGCACCCGACGGCACCCAGGCCGACGGCAACTCCGGCGGCGCCTCGATCACGCCCGACGGCCTCCACGTCGTCTTCTCGTCATCGGCGACGAACCTGACGCCCGACGCTCCGTCGGCAGGGGACAAGGTGTACCTCCGCGACCAGCAGGCGGGGCAGACGAAGCGGGTCGGGTACCTGACACCGCTCCAGCCCCCCGCGGTCAGCGGAGACGGAGAGTACGTCGCCTATGCCCTGCAGTGGATGAGGAACGTGCGGATCCGCCTGGATGAGGTGACCACAGGACGAACGGCCTCCGCCAACTGCTCGGCCTACAGCTGCAACCAGCCGTCGCTGAACGCGGACGGCCGCTACATCGCCCTTACCGTCCTCATCAACCAGCCGGGCCTCAGCCGCCAGCGCATCGAGGTCCAGGACATGAAGACCGGGGCCATCCAGACGATCGCCAACCTCGGCCACACCCTGCCGTCCCGGCCTTCCATCAGCGGCGACGGTCGCTACGTCGCCTACCAGGACGGCCAGACACAGGACGTCTTCGTACGGGACCACATCGGCGGCACCATCGCCGGCCCGGTCGAGGGCCCGTCGACGGCGGCGTCGCTCGTCCAGCTGAGTGACGACGGCAACAAGGTCGTCTACCTCTCGGGTTCCGACACCTACGTCCACGACATGGCTTCGGGCACCGCCCAACTGGTGCCCAACGTACGGGGCGTGGCCATCGATCCCACCGGCCGCTACCTGCTGTCCGCGACGCACGGCACGAGCGGTCCGTCGCTCACGCTCCGCGACCTGCAGACGGGCACCGACGAGATCGTCTCGGACCAGCCCGCCTCGGCCGGGCCCGACGCGGTCAGCGCCGGCGGGCGCGACGTGGTGTTCCAGTCCGCGGCCGACGACATCGTGCCCGGCGACACCAACGGCAAGTCGGACGTCTTCGTCCGCCACTTCTCCTGACCGCCCCGGACCCGGGTGCCCCTCTCCTCCGAAGGAGAGGGGCACCCATGGCAGTAGGGGTGTGACGATGCCTGCGGCGTTCTGGGAGGTCAACCCGGGGGGCGCCGGAGCCACTCTGATTGATTACGGTCTGTAGCGCATGGGCTGCACCGTGTGGGATCTTGTGCGCGTTCGCACATCGGCTGATGCAGTGCTCGGCGACCCTTCCGTGCGCCGCACCACCCGCCCCCAAGGAGATGCATGCGCAAGTGGAGGATGTCGGCCGCGGCCGCATCGATGGCGGTTCTCGGACTCCTGGCGGGGATGTCCCCCGCCGCTGCCAGGACGGATCCGTCCGCCCCGGCCACCGTCCCCGCGGGGGGCCTTGGCGACTTGGGGGGCTCGGTGGAAGCCGGGAAGGCCGGCTCGGACGCTGACGCGTCGGCCGTGATCCGGTGTGAGGGGCAGGTACAGCGTCCGCACAACTCGACTCACGTGCCCGGCACGGTGAACGTAGTCATGACCGTGTCGTGCACGGCGCCCGTGCGTGAGATCACCACGCGGGCCGCCCTCTACAAGAACGGACAGCTCGTCAACCAGTCGGCCCTGCGCACCCAGACGAACACCCGGGCGGCGCAGAACAATGCGGCGGTCCGGTGCAGCCCCGGCAACTACCGTGGCTGGATGTACTTCAAGGTCGCCTTCCCTCCCGGCTACAACCCTCCCACTTCCTCCGCCAACGGTCTCGGCCAGGAAGTACCCATCTCCTGCTGATCCGCTGCCACCGGAAAGGCCGTCCCGCGCACGGGAGCGCCGCCGGGAAGGGAACCACCGGCGTGCACCCCAGTCCGATCCGGGTCCTGGCACAAAGAGCCGCAGACCTCGACGCATCGGCGGATCCGAACGCCTCCGCCGATGCGGGGCTGCGCCACTTCACCTCGGTCATGTCGTTGTGGACCGAGCCCGAAACCAACGCCCGAACCGGCGGGCGCACGGTCGTCGAGCCCTCCGACGCGGACGAAGTGGCCGACACCTGCGTGCTGTTGAGCCGTCTCGCGCGCGACGAGCCGAGCCTCGTCCGAGGCCCCCTGGACCGTACGCGCCAGCACTGGATCGGCACCGGCCCCCACGAGCTGATGCCGTCCAGGCACGCCACCCCGGCCCGCGAACGGTTCACCACGCCCCGAGGGGCCCCGATTCCCCCCAGCACCAAGCCGTTCCGGCTCGGCCTCTACACCTCCACGGCGCAGCGCACCGGGCCGGGCATGTGGCGGATGTACCTGGACCAGGGCTCGAACCTCCACCCGCGCCCCTGGCACACCTGGGAACTCCGAGTGACCGACCCGGCGGCCCAAGTCCTCGAGATCACAGGAGCCGGGGACTGGGCGGCCTTCGTCGGACGCTATCCGCTCGTGCAGAGCGGCGTCGTCTTCCCGGACTGGGACGAAGTCGCCCAGGACTACGCCGGAGTGCACGTCACCCTCCGCGCGATCCTCGCGACCCAGGGCTTCAGCTTCGCCGTCGGCGACGGACTGACTTCCGCTCCCTACTGGGACATCGAATCCACCCTGTGGCTCCGGTGGTGCTTCTCCTCCATCCGCCTCGTGGACGTAGCGCCTCCCAGCGACATCTGACCGTCCGTCATGCCGGACGCATACGATGCCCGGCCTCCGCGAAGCGCTAATGGCCTCAGCATGGGGGCCTGGCTCGGCGGGCCCCCTCGGGCGCACGACGACGAGCCAGGCGCTCAACGGACTTACGGTGCCGAGCGAGGCCACGTTCGTGTCGCGACCGCGTTCGCCGCGGTCCTGACCCTCGCCGCCGCCCTGACCGCGGCCCTGGCTGCGTTCCCCCGGTGACAGGACCGGAGTCCGGAGCACGGCCTTGGGAGACTGGCGCCATGGCACATGGTGATGCGAGCGCCGCGAAGATGGCCCTCCTCTTCGATCCGGAACCCTCCCGCTGGGGCCTGCGTGGCGATCCGCACGTGTGGCGGGCCCTTCGCGAGCACCTCCAGGGGAGGGACCTTCCCCCGACGGTCGACGAGGTGGCCGGACTGCTCCGGGCAGCGTTCAGCGAACTCGTGGGCGTCGACCTGCTCACCGAATCGGCGTCGTCCGTGTACCGCGCGCAATACAGCCACGGCGGCATGTCCAGCGGAGGAATCTCCCTCGACGCCTGGAGAGAGACATTGATGCCTTTGCTCGCCGAGCGTGCGCGTGCGTTGCTAGCCGACTGAGACAACCCGGTCGGGCCGACCGCCCGGGGTGACGGCCACCTCGTGGACCGCCCCTCCGGCCGTGGTCATGCGAATCCGGTCGGGGGCCGTCCACACGGTCTCCCTGAGTGCGTTGTCCTCGGAGTCGCCGTTGAAGCAGCCGACGCTCCAGCGGCGTTCCACGGTGGGCTCCCCTGGTGGACGTAGACGCACGAAACCGGGTCGAGGAACCCGCTCCGCGCCACCACGGCCAGCTGGCGGTCGCCGCGCCCGGGAGCCGACTCGGTCTTCACCTCCTGGTCCGAGCCACCGAACATCTCGGTGGCGAAGCCGCCGAGAAACAACATCGGGACGCCGACGACGAGCAGCGCAGTCATCAGGGGCAAGCGCAGCGGGGAGGACTTCGTCAGCCACAGGAGGACCGCCCCGGTCAGCGCAGCCAGGGCGAGCCATCCCAGCGGAAGGACGAACTCGCGCAGCCGGAGCAGCAGGGTCAGCGAACCGTCGCCTCCCGACTCGAATCCGGCTACGGCCCCGGCGCCGAGGACGACTGCCACCGTCAGCAGCAGGGAGGCCGACGGTCTGCGATATCGCGTGAAGTCCATGATCCCCCGAACGACGTGGAGCAAGCATCCCGCCGTGTAACGGACGAGGGCAGGGGCCGGTTCCCTTGCGGGAACCGGCCCCTGCCCTCTGTCATGGCGCTCAGATTCGTTCGAGCTGCCGTTCCTGTCGCTGGCCGGGGACCCGTACCGGTGGCTGCGGGTGCTGGTCCCAGCGCCTGGAGGTGCGGACGTAGCCGTAGATCACCGAGGCCAGCGCCGCGATGACGAGCGGCCCGGCCACCCACGGATGTCCGGCCATCTCCATCGACAGGTACCGGTACGCCACGAGCAGCGCGGCGAAGACCGCGGTGCCGTACGCGACCAGCACGACGCCCTGCCGGTCCCAGCCGCGGTCGACCGCGCGCAGGGCCGCTTCGATCGTGACCGTGAACACCACACCGGCGACGATGTCCGCACCGTAGTGGTACCCGAAGCCGAGCGTCGCGCCGAGCGTGGCGATCAGCCAGAACACGCCCAGGTAGCGCAGGGCTCGCGGGCCCTTGCGGGAGTGGATGAAGATCGCGGTGGCCCATGCCGTGTGCAGGCTGGGCATGCAGTTGCGCGGGGGGTACTCGGAGAAGGGCATCGCCTGCGGGACGCTGACCGTCGGCGGCGTGTGGGGCCACAGATTGGCCACCGCCCACTGTCCGCCGTCGGCGCCGTAGGCGAAGATCGGCCCGACCACGGGGAAGATCATGTAGATGCCGGGCCCGAGCAGACCGACGACGATGAAGGTGCGCACCAGGTGGTGGCCCGGGAACCGGCGCTCGGCCGCGACATTGCGGAGCTGGTACAGCGCGACGATGACCGCGGCCACTGCGAGCTGGATGTAGACCCAGTCCAGAACGTGGGCGCCGATCGGGCCGCTGGCCTCGACGATCCGCCCGACCACCCACGACGGGTTGCCCAGCGCGTGGTCGGCCGTCGCCACGTACTGGTCGAGCACGGTCGGCCGGGTCTTCGAGGTGATCAGCAGCCACGTGTAACCGGTCTTGCGGCCGGCCACCAGGAGCAGCGCCAGTCCTACACCCTTGAGGAGCAGGGCGCGCTCCCGGCCGGTGCGGCGCGTGAGGGCGATGACGGCGCACGCCAGGGTCACCAGCAGCGCGCCGTTGCCGTACATCATCTGCGCGCCGACGGACCACCGCACGAGCCAGAAGACGAGGTCGATGCCGATCGCGGCACCGATCGCGATGAATCGCTGCCGCCAGGTGAGCACGACCATCATCAGCGCCATGCCGGCGTAGAGCACCGTCCCCGACTGGGGGGCGAAGATCACCTCTCTCGCCTGGGCGGCGATCGGTCCCCGCTCGCCATATCCGCGCGCGGCGATCTCCAGCGCTATGAGGAAGCCGGCGGCCACGACGCCGGCAGCACCCCACAGCATGACGCGTGGCTGACGCCACGCAGCGAACACGGCGTTGCCGTCCTTCTGGAGGGCCGCGCGGTCAGTTTTAGGAATCAATTTTCAGCCGATGTGTCATCTTCTTAGGCGATCACCGCAAACTCGAACATGTTAACGGAACGAGGGGCGTGCGTGACCGCGCGGTGAATCAGACACTTACGTCCGCTCCCCCGGCATCCCGACATGCGAAAGCGCCCGGCCGGGATGTCCCGGCCGGGCGCTCGCTGTGTCACTTGTCTACCGCTGGTCGGCTCAGTACCAGTGGTGGGACTGCCAGAAGTTCCAGGCGCCGACCGGGCTGCCGTAGCGGGAGTTCATGTAGTCCAGGCCC
>NZ_JBFBBA010000020.1:0-145399 GCF_040682455.1 Streptomyces sp. NPDC051183 | reverse complement strand
CAACACACCCGGACAACACCGCCACCCCGCCCGCCGTCACGGCCTGCGCAGCGCATTCAACCGATACCGCTACGTGCGGAGGATGGGTCTAGCCGAAGAGGGTGCTCAGGCGGGGGAGTCGGGTCGAGGTCTCCTCGGAGTCGTCGAAGTCGAAGGACCAGGACGGGTCCAGGTCCGGGTACGTGATCGTGAAGGAGCCCGACGGGAGTTCGCGGCCCGTGGCGGACTCGTGGGCCGTCCAGGCGATCGAGAGGGCCTCCTCGTCCCACAGCTCCAGGCCCTCCTCGGCCGCCTCGCGGACCGCGGGGTGGTCGGCGAGGGAGTCCGGGTCGGCGAGGGCCGCGGCGAACGCCTCCTCGCCCTGGGTCAGGAGCCAGCCGCGGAAGTAGTCGAAGCCGTCGTCCGAGCAGCCGCCGTTGATCACGTAGGCCGCGGCCCAGAGCGGGGCGCGGTAGGACTCGGCCAGCAGGTCCCACAGCACCTGCTGGGCCGCGGCTATCTCGGCCTCCGGCCGCCCCGCGAGCAACTGCGCCGCGCGCGCCGCCACATCCTCCTCCGCCGCCTCCGCGCGGGCCGTCTCGATCAGCTTCCAGAACGTCTGCTTGTCCATGCCCAGAGCCTGGCATCCCCCTCTGACATCGGGGGGTCAGGCGGCAAGGAAGCTGTGGAGGGATTCCGTGAGGGCCGCGACGAAACGGTCCTGCACCGCCTCCGGCAGCAGGTCCAGGGAGAGGTACGGGTTCAGGTCCTCCAGCTCGACCAGCAGCAGCTCGCCCGACGGCGCCCGGCAGGCGTCCACGCGCTGGATGCCGTGGTCGAGGGTGTTCCAGTCGACGAAGGCCCGGGCGAAGGCCAGGTCGGCCGCCGAGGGCTCGTACGGGGTCAGCTCCCAGCGGCGCGCGGGGTCCGGGGCGTACAGGGCGTACTGGAAGGCGTCGTCCACGAAGTAGAAGGACACCTCGTACGCGAAGTCGATGCGCGGCTGGATCAGCATCTCGCCCGGCGCCGCCGACGGGGTCGCGGTGAAGGTCAGGCCGATGGAGTCCGCGCCCTGCTTGGGCTTCACCGCGTACGAGGGGACGTCCGGCAGCAGCCCCAGCCGCGCCGGGTCGTCGATCGTCGGGATCACGGGGTAGCCGGCCTCCGTCAGGTCGAGGAGGTACTGCTTGCCCGCCATGTCACCGCGGCCCGTGAGCGGGTTGTACACGCGGGTCCCGGCGGCGAGCGCGGCCGCGCGGAAGGCGTCGTACGCCTCCTGGTAGTGCAGGACCGGCCCGCTGTTGCGGACCACGACCGCGTCGAAGCCGGGCATCAGGGCGCGGGCGTCCAGCGGATGGCACAGGGCCAGGTCGAAGTGCGTCCGCAGCCGCGAGGTGAGGAATATGTCCTCGTCGCAGTAGCGGCGGCCGCGCGCCGGGTACGCCAGGTCGGTCACGTAGAGCAGAGGCATGACGGCAACCTATCGCGGGCAGCGATCACGGCATGAAATACCTGGTTCGGGACAAACTGCTGGCCGTCGGGGACGACTACTGGATCGAGGACGAGGACGGCCGGCACGCCTTCCTCGTGGACGGGAAGGCGCTGCGGTTCCGGGACACCCTGGAGCTGAAGGACCCCGACGGCCGGATCCTGATCACGCTGCGGGAGAAGCTGCTCGGCTTCCGCGACGCGATGACCCTGGAGCGGGACGGCCGGCGCCTCGCGGTGATCCGCCGCAAGCGGTTCTCGCTGCTGCGCAACCACTACCTCGTGACCCTGGTCGAAGGCACCGAGCTCGACATCAGCGGCCGGATCCTGGACCGGGAGTTCAAGGTCGAGTACGACGGCGCGCTGCTCGCGCTCGCCTCCCGCCAGTGGTACCGCGTCCGCGAGACGTACGCCGTGGACGTGGTCCGGGAGGACGCGGACGCGGCGCTGCTGATCGCCGTGGCCGTGTGCGTGATCAGAATGGCCGAAAAGGAGCGCGAGGAAGACCTCTAGTGCCCGAGCCGCCCGAGCCGGCGGTCCTTCAGCGCCGGGAACTGCTCGCGGGTCTCGGCCACCTTCGCCGGGTCCAGGTCCACCGTGAGCACCTCCTCCCCCGGGCCCGCCTCCGCCAGCACCTCGCCCCACGGGTCCACCACCAGGCTGTGCCCGGACTGTTCGACGCCCGCGTGGGTGCCGGCCGTCGCGCAGGCCAGGACGTACGACTGGTCCTCGACCGCGCGGGCCCGGTTCAGCAGGGTCCAGTGGGCCCGGCGGCGGGCCGGCCAGCCCGCGGACACGACCATCGTGGTGGCCCCGGCGTCGACCAGGCCGCGGAACAGCTCGGGGAAGCGCAGGTCGTAGCAGGTGGCGATGCCGAGCGTCTGCTCCGGCAGGGCCACGGTGGTGAGGGAGTCCCCGGCGGACATGAGCACCGCCTCGCCCTGGTCGAAGCCGAAGCGGTGGATCTTGCGGTAGGTGGCCGCGAGTTCGCCCGTCGGGGAGAGGACGAGCGCGGTGTTGTAGAGCGAACCGTCGCCCGCGCGCTCCACGATCGAGCCGGCGTGCAGCCAGACCCCCGCGTCGCGCGCCGCCTTGGACACGGCCTCGAAGGTCGGGCCGTCCAGCGGCTCGGCCTCGGTCTCGAACTGCTCGTAGGCGAAGGCCCCCACGGTCCACAGCTCGGGCAGGACGACGAGGTCGGAGCCGTCCTGCTCCCGTACGAGATCGGCGACGCGGGAGCGGCGGGAACCCACCGACTCGCCCTCATTCACCGCGATTTGGATCAGCGAGGCGCGCACAGTACCACCGTCCTGGCATTCAAGCCGTCAACTCGGGCCTACGATCGTCACACGAAAGCACTGCCGGGGTGCTCACCGGCAGCGTAGTTTTGAAGCCAGTCCACAAGCTTCCAGAACGCGCCACCGAACAGCACGCGAGGGGTCCCGTTGACCGTCCATCCGCATCCCAGCCTCCAGCCCTATGCCGACGCGTGGACGCACTCCATCGAGGCGATATCCGAGCTGGTCCTCCCCCTCACGGAGGGCGAGTGGAACCGGGCGACCCCGTGCCCCGGCTGGTCCGTGCGCGACGTGGTGTCCCACATCATCGGCATCGAATGCGAGCAGCTCGGGGACCCCCGGCCGATCCACACCGTCGCCCGGGACCTGCGGCACGTGGTGGACGAGTTCACCCGGTACATGGAGGTGCAGGTTGACGTACGCCGGCACCACACCGCCCCGGAGATGACCTCCGAGCTGGAGTACACGGTCATCCGCCGCTCGCGGCAGCTGCGCAACGAGAAGCGGGATCCGGCCACCCTGGTGCGGGGGCCGCTGGGCGACCAGGTGACGCTGGAGATGGCGCTGCGGCTGCGGGCGTTCGACGTGTGGATCCACGAGCAGGACCTGCGGGCGGCGCTGGGCGTGCCGGGCAACTGGGACTCGCCGGGTGCGTACGTGGCGCGGGACATCCTGCTCGCCGGGCTGCCGAAGGTGGTCGCGAAGCTCGCGGGCGCGCCGGCGAACTCGGCGGTCGTGGTCGACGTGCACGGCCCGCTGGAGTTCATGCGGACGGTACGGGTGGACGCGGACGGGCGGGGCACCGTGGACAAGGCGCCCTCGCTCGGCCCGGCGGTGACGCTGACGCTGGACTGGGAGACGTACGTGCGCCTCGCGGCCGGGCGGGTACGGCCGCACGCGGTGGCCGACCGGGTCAAGGTCGAGGGCGACGAAGCCCTGGCAGCGGCCATCCTGGCCCACTTCGCCGTCACTCCGTAGCGCGGTCGGGCCCGGCTCCGCCGGGGCCCCGGGCTCAGCCCCGGGACCCGCGCCTCACACGCCGGCGGGGCTGGAACTGCCGCTCCGCGGCGCTCCGGCCTCCGCCGCGGCCTGCACCGGGACGGGGGCCCGGCGCTCCCGCTCGCGGGCCAGGGCCCGGCCGCGGAGCCGGAGGATCTGGGTGATGCCCAGCAGCTCCAGGACGAAGACCGACGAGAAGGCGATGCGGTAGTCGTCGTCGGTGGCGTCCAGCAGGATGCCCACCACCAGGAGCGTCGTCATCGAGGCGATGAAACCGCCCATGTTGGTGATTCCGGAGGCCGTCCCCTGACGCTCCGCCGGATTCGCGGGCCGCGCGAAGTCGAAGCCGATCATCGACGCCGGCCCGCACGTCCCCAGCACCAGGCACAGCGTCACCAGCAGCCACATCGGCGCCCGGTCGCCCGGGTACAGCACCACCGAGGCCCACAGCAGCGCGGTGAGCCCGACCGTGCCCAGGGCCAGCGGGATCCGGGCCGACTGGCGGCGGCCGACGATCTGGCCGTAGACCAGGCCCAGGGCCATGTTCGAGGCGACCACCAGCGTCAGCAGCCCGCCCGCGGTGGTCCGCGACAGCCCCTGCGCCTCCACCAGGAACGGCATGCCCCACAGCAGCAGGAACACCATCGCCGGGAACTGCGTCGTGAAGTGCACCCACAGCCCGAGCCGGGTGCCCGGCTCCTTCCACGAGTCGGCGATCTGGCGGCGTACGAACCCGCCGCCCGCCCCCCGCGCCACCGGCGGCGCCGCGTGCCCCTCCGGGTGGTCCCGCAGGAACAGCACCAGCGGTACGAGCACCACCAGCCCCGCCACCGCGCTGCCCGCGAAGGCCGGCACCCAGCCGACCCCGTGCAGGACGGGCGCCAGCACCAGCGTGGAGACCAGGTTGCCGGCCATCCCCACCAGCCCGGCCAGCTGGGCCATCAGCGGTCCGCGCCGGGCCGGGAACCACCGCGTGCCGAGCCGCAGCACCGAGATGAAGGTCATCGCGTCCCCGCAGCCCAGCAGGGCGCGGGCGGCCAGGGCCATCCCGTACGAGGGGGACAGCGCGAAGCCGATCTGGCCCGCGGTGAACAGGACGGCCCCCAGCGTCAGCACCTTCTTCGTGCCGAGCCGGTCCACCATCAGGCCCACCGGTATCTGCATGCCCGCGTACACCAGGAGCTGGAGCAGCGAGAAGGCGGACAGCGCCGAGGCGTTGACGTGGAAGCGGTCGGCCGCGTCCAGCCCGGCGACGCCCAGGCTGGTCCGGAAGATCACCGCGACGAAGTAGACGGCGACGCCGATCGACCAGATCGCCACCGCCCGGCGGCCTCCCGGGGGGTCCTTCGGGAGGGCAGCCGGGCCCGCCGGGCCCACCGGACTCTGCGAGCTCATCGGCCCGACCCCCGCACCAGCGCCTCGACCCGGCCCACGTGCGCCCGTACCGCCGCCGCGGCCGTCTCCGCGTCGCCCGCCCGCAGCGCGTCCAGGATCTCCGCGTGCTCGGCCAGCGTCCGCTCCACCCGCTCCGGGTGCGCGTGCAGCAGGGCCACGCCCATCCGCAGCTGCCGGTCGCGGAGTTGGTCGTAGAGCCGGCTGAGGATCTGGTTCCCGGCGCTGCGGACGATCTCGGCGTGGAAGCCCCGGTCTGCGGCCATCATCGCGGCGAGGTCGCCCTCCGCCGCGTGCCGCCGCTGCTCGTCGACCAGTTCCGCGAGCCGGTCCAGCAGTCCGGGCGGCGCCGGCACGGCCCTGCGCACGGTGAACTCCTCCACCAGCAGCCGGGTCTCGATCACGTCGGCGATCTCCTGCGCGGAGACCGGCAGCACCAGCGCGCCCTTCTTCGGGTACAGCTTCAGCAACCCCTCGGTCTCCAGCCGCAGCAGCGCCTCGCGCACCGGCGTACGGGAGACCCCGACGGCCTCGGCGAGCTCGCCCTCCGTCAGCAGGGTGCCGCCCTCGTAGCGGCGGTCGAGCACCCCGTTCTTGACGTGCTGGTAGACGCGCTCCGCGGCGGTCGGGGCGGCAGTGCTGGCGGTGGCGGTCACGGCGGCTGATGGCATGCACACAGGATAGATACAACAGGGGTACATGCCTCGCCACTGTCCGGCATCCGGACCTAGTCCCGCTCGACGTCCACCTGAACGTCGAGCACGAACTCGTCGTACGCGGCCTCGTCCGGGTAGGGCGGCCGGACCTGCGCGAAGCGGATCCGGGCCCGCCCGCCCGCGCCGCGGGCCCGTACGACGTACACCCGCTCCACCGCGGCCCCCGGCAGGAGGCCGCCCGCCGGCTCCCCGGGCAGCTCCCCGCCGGGGGTCTGCGCCACCGAGACGGCGTCCTCGTCCCCGGTCACCTGCCAGGTCCACACGTATCCGCGCGCCCCGCGCCCGGTGAGCCGCAACTCGTACGACTCACCGGGCGCGAGTACGACCTTTCGCACCTCCACCGTGCTCCCCTCGGCTCAGGCGGGGCCGATCACCGACCCCTCGTGCCAGCCCGCGCCGTCCCGCCAGTAGTGCTGGAGCAGGCGGTCGGTGCGCAGGACGACGACTTCCAGGTTGAACCCGAAGCTGCCCTGAAGCATCCCGGTGACCGCGAGCACGTCGTGCCCGAAGACCGCGCTGCGGCTCCAGGAACCGCCGCCCGCGTTCCCCCGCCACCAGTGCTCGACGCGCCCGCCCCCGACGGCCACGCACAGCTCGTAGTTCCCGGCGATGTCCTCGTCGGCGGCCCCGTACTGCCCCTCGATCAGGCAGGGCGCGGAGGTGACCCCGCTGCCGAACACCTCCCCGGCGCGCCAGGCGAAGCCGTTCGGGTCGTCGCGCCACCACAGCTGCATCCGGCCGTCCGTACGGGTGGCGACCAGGTCGAGGTGGCGGCCGCGCGTCTGGACGAGGGCCGGGCCGTAGTGGGCGATGCCGGAGCCGAAGCGGCCGCCGTCGTTCCAGGTCCAGGGGGCGCCGTTGATCCGCCACCAGTGGTTGAGGCGGCCGTCGGCGGTCCGGACGACCACCTCGAAGTTGCCCGGCTTGCCGTAGTCGCTCTGGATGAAGGCCGGGGTCGAGCCGACCGCCGCGTCGCCCGGGCCGAAGGCCCCGCCGTCGCGCCAGGCGCCGCCGGACTGCTCGTAGTACCAGTGGCGCAGCCGCCCGCCGGTGGTGACGTGCAGGGACTCCATGTTCCGGTTGTAGGTGGTCCCGGTGAAGGCCGGCTGGCCGGAGGAGTCGTTGGCGAAGGTCCCCGCGCGCGACCAACCGAAGGGGGCGTCGCCCTCGCGCCACCAGTGCTGGAGGCGGGCCCCTCCGGTGGTGGCGAGCAGCTCGAAGTTGCGGTGGGCGCGGCCGTTGCCGCTCTCGTAGACGTTGCCGGTGTGCAGGCGGCGCTTGGTCCAGGGGTCGATGTTCGTACCGCGCAGGCCGCACTTGGCCCAGTAGTCGATCTTCACCTCGCCGTAGGCGATCCGGCCGTAGCCCCCGACGTGGTAGCCGGTCCCCCAGGAGTTCTTGAACAGCCAGCACCCGGCCGCGTCGTCGTAGCCGACGATCAGCACGCAGTGGCCGCCCGCGAGCCGGTCGCTGGTGCGGTGGTAGACGCCGGAGCCCAGCCCGAAGAAGTCGTCGTACACGTCGAAGCAGGCGGTCAGCGGGCCGACCGTGTCCAGCCACACCTTCTGCTGCTCCACGTCGCCCAGGCGCACGTAGTCGGTGATCCGGACGGTGCGGCCGGAGCGGTCCCAGCTCGGCATGTACTCGGCGCGCCAGGCGTCGCGGCGGTCGGCGGGCAGCCCGGCGGGCGGGGTCGAGTACGGCCAGCAGTCCGGGTCGGCGAGACCGCCGTTGGTCCTGATCCAGTCGAGCGCGGTCTCGGGGTTGCTGCCCTGCCCGCAGGTGAACCGCAGGCCGTCGTGCACGTCGCCCTCGGAGCGCTCCGCCCATACGTCGTGCTCGATGCGGGCCATGGACTCCACCAGCCCGGCCGCCCCGAAGGCCCAGCAGGAGCCGCACGGGTTCTGGTCCTTCACCTTGGTGATCCACGGCCACCCCCAGCGGCTGCGCCAGTCCACGGCGGCCGGCCGCGCCCCCACGACCGGCACCTGCACCGCTTCCGCCGATTCCGCCGATTCCGCCAGCAGGCCGTGCGCCGCCCTGCGCCGGGTGAGGTTCGGGTTCCCGCTCGCGTGGCCGATGATCCCCCGCAGATCCACGGCCCCCACGTCCTGCGCGGGCGTCAGGTTCGCCCCGGGCTCCAGGCCCAGCGAGGGCCGCGGTACGGGCTCCTCGTCGGCGAGGTGTTCGCTCACGGACCACCGCGCCCCCTGCTCCATGAGCCGCGCCCGCAGCTCCCCCACCGTCTGGACAGACTCCTCCGGCATACCGGCCCCCCAGCTGTACCCGCTCGGATGCGGGACGGGAGCGTCTCCCCGCCGCCGGGACCCGTCAAGGGGGTGGGCGCGGTCGCGCGGTGGCACGCCGGTCGCACGACCGCCGGGCCACCGCGCGTCCCCTGCCGGGCTACTGCACGGGCAGGGCGGGGGCCGGGACGGGGAGCGTGGGCAGGCCGGGCAGGCCGAGGCCGGTCAGGAGGGCCACGATGGCGGCGACCAGGTTGGTCACGACGTCCGTGGCCTTGGCCTTGGCGTCGGTCGAGCAGCCGCAGGGGCCGGCGGCCTTCGTGAGGCCGTCGACGGACTCCTTGAGCTTGTCGATCGCACCGGTGACCAGGTCCAGGGGACCGGCGGCGGCCTGCGCCCCGGCGACGGCGATCGGCAGCTTGGGGGCATCCACCGGAAGCTTCGGCGCATCCACCGGCAGCTTCGGCGCATCGACGGGCAGCTTCGGCGCATCCACCGGCAGCTTCGGCGCATCGACGGGCAGCTTCGGCGCATCCACCGGAAGCTTCGGCGCATCCACCGGAAGCTTGGGCGCATCCACCGGCAGCTTCGGTGCATCCACCGGCAGCTTCGGTGCATCCACGGGCAGCTTCGGCGGGTCCACCGGCAGCTTCGGCGGGTCGACGGGCAACTCCACCGGCGGTACCGGCACGGGCAGGGCCGGGGCTGCGGGCAGGCTCTTCTTCAGCTCGGCGAGCGCCGCGTCGATCTTCTCCTTGAGGGCGGCCAGGTCCGCCTCCGGGATCTTCCCGTCGGGCGACTTGAGCACCGCCGCGAGCAGGTCCGTGACGGGCTTGAGCAGCCCGCCGACCGCGCCGAGCGACTGCACCTGCGCCAGCAGGGCCTCGGTACCGGGGATGGCCTGCCCGGCGGCCGCGACCGGCGGCTTCCCGGGGGCGTGGGCGGACTGCGCGAGGCCGGGGGACGCGGCCAGCAGGGTCACGCAGAGGGCGGCGGGGACGGTGTAGCGGGTGAAGCGGAGCAACGGATCTCTCCTGTCCGTGAGCGGGCGGGGACATGGGACGTGTCCCCGCACCACTCACGGACACCCCGTCACCTCCCGCAACCGGAAGCACGGTTCCGGCCCGGTTGACACGCCGTGCAACTGGCGTACCTACGCCCCTGACCTGCGCGGACACGGTCACCCCTAAGTGATGGCCCGTCAGGACCTACGGGGACATGGCCTGCCCGCCGATGCCCGGGGCCCCGGCGAGCTGCCCCTGCCACCACGCCTCCGCCTCGGCGCGGCCCATGTCCGCCCAGGCCGGGGTCCGCTCCACCTGGGCGTGCCCGAGCCGGCGCGCCAGCGCCACCAGCTCCCGGCCCGCGGGGCCGCGGGCCCCCTCGTAGCCGCGCAGCAGCTCCTCGAAGGAGCCGGCCCGGCGCCAGCCGTCGGCGAAGGCGGTGGCGTCCTGGAGGGCCTTGGCGGCGCCGCTCGTGTTGTGCGGGCGTACGACGCTGGCCGCGTCCCCCGCGAGCAGGAGGCGACCGGCGGTGGTGCGCGCGGTCTCCAGGTCGTAGATGGGCTGGACGAAGGTGTCCCGCGGTTCGGTGAGCGCGAGCGCCCGGCCCCAGTACGGCGGGAACTCCCGTTCCAGCAACGCGCCGAGGTGCTCGGACAGTTCCGGAGTCAGCCCGCCGGGCGGGAAGCTCGTCGGGTCGTCGAAGCGCAGCCCGCCGTCCTGCGGGGGCGGGGCGTAGAGCACCCAGTTCAGCCGGGGCCCGTCGGGGCCGGGGATGCGGTAGATGACGCAGGTTCCGCCGGGGAAGCAGACGGTGGTCACCGCGTCGGGCACCGGGTCGGGCACCGGGTCGGCGGCGTCGCCGAGTTCCGCGAGCCGCGCCGCGTCGAGGTTGCCGCGCCAGCACACGTACCCGGCGTAGTGCGGCCGGGACTCCGGGCACACCGCCGCGCGCACGGCGGAGCGGTAACCGTCCGCGCCGACGACCAGGTCGTACCGCTCGACGCCGCCGCCCGCGAGCCGCACCTCGGCCCCGCCGTCGCCGGCCTGCGCCACGCCCGTGACCGTCTCGCCCTGCCGGTAGACCACCGCGTCGGGAACCGCGTCGCGCAGCCCGCGCCAGAGCAGGCCCCAGTGGTACGAGTGGAAGGGGAACGGCTGCTCCCAGATCACCCGCCCGCCCGCCGAGCCGGGGTCCCGGACCACCCAGCGGCGGCGCTCCAGCCGGTGCGCGGCGATCCCCTCGGGCAGCGCCCCGCCCGCGCGCAGCTCGCCGGCTCGGTCGTCGTGGACGCACAGCCCGACGCCCCGGTCCGCGAGGTGCCCGCGGGTGCGCTCCAGCACCACCACCTCGCGGGCGCCGGCCCGCGCCGCCGCCGCGGCGAACGCACACCCGGCGATGCTCCCGCCGACCACCGCGACCGAACCGTCCCGCATGTCCGCCTCCGTACGCTTCCGGGGGCCGACACCTTACTGAACGGGACCCGCCCCCCGCGCGGATTCGGCGAACGCCACCCACGCGGCGGCGGCGACCGTCACCACCGGCCCACCGGTGCGCTTGCTGTCCCGGACAGCGACGGTCCCGGCCACGTTGGTGGCCACCTCGACGCATTCACCGCTGGAGGCGCTGTAACTGGACTTCACGAAGTCGAACCGTGTCACGCCTGGAATCCTTTACCGATGCTGTCGATCAGGTCCACCGAGTCACGAGGGGCCAGGCTCAGCCTGGACGTGCGGTCGAAGTACCTGCTGTAGACGGCACTTTCCTGCCGGCTCTCTACCCACACAGTAGATCCGATGACGTCCATGTGTGCGACATCCATTGCCTCCACCTCCGCGAAGGAGATCAGGCTGAAAGGCCCGACGATGCACGGATGCCCGCCGGCACGGAACGGCAGCACCTGCACATGGACGTTGGGCAGCTCTGCCAGCTCCAGGAGATGCTCCAACTGGGCGCGCATGACCGCTGGCCCTCCGATCTCCTGGCGCAACGCGCCCTCCCAGACGACCGCGTGCACCTGGAGCGGCGCCTCACTCCACAGGCGCTGCTGCCGCTTCATTCGTACCGCCACCACACGCTCGATGTCGTCCGGGTCCTGCCAGAATTCGTCGCTCACCGCCAAGGCGCGTGCATAGTCAGCGGTCTGGAGCAGTCCGGGTACGAGGGACAGCTGCCAGGTGCGGACGCGCGACGCGATGTCCTCCATGGCGATGTACTCGGCCATGGCACCGGCGTCCAGGGAGTGCTGCCACCAGCCGTTGGCCTTGCGTCGCTCCCGGTCCAACCGGGCGAGGTGCAGCAGTCCGGTGACGAACTGCCGGTCCGTCACGCCATAGAACTCGCACAGCACACGGATGTCCGGGTCCCGCATCGGGACCCAGCCGCTCTCCATTTTCACGATCTTCGTCGCGGTAGCACTGATCTCCTGGGCCGCCTGGAGCTGGGTCTTGCCCGCTGCGGTCCGCAACTTGTGCAGTTCCCCGCCCAGTCGGCGCCCCAGCACCGTCGACGTCCGGTTGCCCTGGCCCTCACGCGTTCCACGGTTCACCGGGCCAGTCTCTCGCCCCCGCGGGGCAGCGTCGACACCGCCGTAATCCGTACGGGGAATATATTCCCCGTACCGCTTGCCCCAGTAGCGAGCGGCACCCTACGGTCGGTAACGAACTGCTCACCGCACAGCGACAGTTGGCGGAAGCGCACCGGGCTGCCCACGACGCGGCACCGGCATGCCACCGCCCGTACCGGAGGTGCACGGCCATGGAGCGACGAGACGTACGGAACTACCCGCCCCGGCAGGACTCGGTGCCGACCGCCCGGCGGCGGGCCGCGTGGCTGGCCGTGGCCTGGGGGCAGCCCGACCTCGCGGCGGACGCGGCGCTGCTGACCAGCGAGCTGACGACCAACGCACTGCTGCACGGGTCGCTGTGGGACCGGTACCTGCGGGTCGAGGTCCAGCGCACCGGAGCAGTGCTCCGCATCGAGGTCACCGATCCGAAAGGCGAGCGCCGGCCCGAACCGCGAGCGGCCGCCGACGACGACCAGTTCGGGCGCGGCCTGCACATCGTGGACGCCCTCTCGAAGCGCTGGGGCTCCACCGACCGGGTCGTCGGCAAGACGGTATGTGCCGAGCTCCCCCGGAAAGTCCCCCGTTAGGCTGCTGCCATGCATGGCTGGATAGCGCCGAGTCGCATTGAGCGGGAGCTGTACGAGACCAAGGCACGCGGCGACTGGCCCGCGTACCTCGACGCCCTCGCGCGCGCCGAGCTCTTCATGCCCCAGTCCCGCGCCCACGCGGACGCCGATCCGAAGTCGGCCCTCTTCCACCCCATGCCCGACGGCCGGAGCATCGCCGTCTACACCCGCGGGATGCTCCCGGTACCCGACCCCCAAACGGTCTACGTCCGCCAGAGCCTCGCCTGGTTCGCCAACGCCTGGGACGACCGCGACCCCGCGTACCTCGCCGTGAACCCCGGCTCCCCCGCCGAGGCCTACCTCACCACCACCCCCGCCGACCGCGCCCGCTGGCGTGCCCACTGGGACGCCGCCGACTCCTGGGGCCTGGCCTCCGGCGCCGTGCACGCCCTGCACACCGGCGGCCCGCTGCACGGACCGGTCGCGCACGGCCTCGCCGTAGGAGCCCATCTCGCCGTCCGGAACGGGGAGTTCTGGAACGCCCTCGCCTACCACGGCAGCGGCTACAACCGCGAGCGCGAACGCCTGCGCAAGATGTGGGGCATCACCAGCACCGAGGACTGGCTCGGCGTGCTCCAGCGCATGCTGGACGCCGACATCGTCAGCCCCGTCTGGGAGTTCACCCTGAGGGTGCGCCGCGTCCTCGCCTCCGACTTCGCCGGGCCCGTCGACACCGAGCACTGGCGGCACGCCGCCGAGGCCAGCCTGCGCCTCAGCGCCCAGCGCGCGGCCGAACCGCAGCTCACCCCCGACGGGGTCACCGTCGCCCGGCCGCGCCCCTCCGCCGAGGTCGAGGGCGAGATCGCCGGAGTCCAGCGGCTGATCGGCCGCATCGCCCGCTACGAGCAGCGCTTCCGGGCCGACGGACTGCTCGCCGAGGGCTCCTGGGTCCGCTCCGTCGAGGGCTGGGACCACGGCCGGGCCTCGCAGATGGCCCGCTGGGGCCTCGGCACCCGCTACGGCACCCTCGAAGACGCCGAACGCGCGGTGGTCCGGGCGGGCGAGGCGGCCCGCGGCACGTACCGCTCGTGGGAGGAGTTCTCCGCCGGGTACCTGCTGGGACGCTGCCTGCACTTCGACGAGGAGGAGTTCGGGGAGTGGTACGACACCTCGCTGGCCACCCACCTCACCCTGACCACCGACCCGGCCAGCCCCTGGCGCAACATCCCCTGGACCTGACGCAGCCGCGCCCGACTTCGCGAAGTCCCGGCGCCCGGCCGCGCCCGTCTCGGCACCCGGAGTACGGGCGAACTAGCCTCTGACGCATGACTGTTGCTCTGAACGACACGGTACGCAAGCTGCTCGACGCCCCGCACCCCGCGGTGCTGGCGACCCTCAACCCCGATGGCAGCCCCCAGAGTTCGGTGGTCTGGGTGACCCGGGACGGCGAGGACATCCTGATCTCCACCGAGCGGGGCCGCCGCAAGGAGCGCAACATCGCCCGGGACGAGCGGGTCGGCCTGACCGTCTTCGACCTGGCCAATCCCTTCCTCTACGCCGAGATCCGCGGCACCGCCACCATCACCGAGGACGCCGGCCGGGCCGTCGCCGTGCGCATAGCGGAGGAGTACATGGGCCCCGGCGGCGGCAAGGAATACGCCGAGGCCCCGGCGGAGCAGGTACGCGTCGTCGTGCGCGTCACCCCGTCCAAGGTCCTCGGCAACGCCGCCCAGGCCGGATAGCCGGGGCCACGGGTTCGGTCCGCGATCAGGCCCTCCGTGTCCGACCGGGCCCGCTTCGGCGGCGGAGTGAAGGGCGGCGTGCGCTCGGGATCCGGCACGAACGAGGATGAATGTTCCTGAACCGGGCTTCAGCCTGCCGGGGTCCCGGCGTACCGGCTACGGCAGTTGGGGGCGGACCCGCGACCAGGCGTCGACCGTCGTCGCCAAGGGGGTGCCGTCCGGGAGGTGCGGACGGGCCAGGGCCATCCACGGGATCAGGTTCTTGATGCGGCGCAGCCGCAGGATCCCCGGGCGCGGCAGCTCGCGCCAGGTGCGGGCCTGCGCGAGCGCCTCCTCCGGGGTGATGCCGATCTGGACCAGCACGTCCCGGCACAGCGCGGCCGGGTCCCGGTCCGGGCCGGAGCCGTCGGGGCCGAAGTGCTCGATCAAGTAGCCACGTACGGCGGCCCGTTCGGCCCCGCACTCCGCCTCGGGCCGGCCCGCCCGGCCGATCGCCGCCAGCGCCACCCGCCCCCACCGCAGCCGCACCCCGTCGGGCAGGCAGTCGTCCTGCATGCGGCCCACCGCCAGGCTCCGCAGCGGGCCGGGGTGCGGCTCGTCCAGCAGCGGGGGGCCGGTGGCCAGCCAGGCCTCCAGCTCCTCCAGCGCATGCGCGTCCGGCGGCACCGAGGTCAGCACCTGCCCGCGGCTGAGCAGCGCGACCACGGCACCGCTGAGGTGGACCTTCGCCACGTGGCCGGCGTCGAAGAAGCCGACGGGGCGCCCGTACCGCTCGATCCGGCGCAGCCCGAGCCGGAGCTCCCCCACGGCGTACACCTGTCCGGTCCGCGCCACCCCGCCGATGCAGCGGACCACGCACACCCCGCCGGTGACGTCCGCCTCCTCGACGGAGTACACCTGCAACTCGGCGATGGACAACCCCGCGCCCCCCTCATCCGCTTCTCCGGGCGGGAGGCTACCGCGTCAGGCCTCCGACGGCTGCTCCAGGACGAGGCGGATCTCCGTGACCTCGTAGCCGGCCCGGGTGAAGGCGGCGGCCATCGGGACGTTGACGGTGTCGGTGGTGGCGGTGATGCGCTGCGCGCCCTCGGAGGCGTGGAAGCGGGTGATCTCGGCGAGGACCTCGTCGATCAGGCCGCGGCCGCGCTGCTCGGGGACGATGCCGAGGTAGCCGACGTTGCGGTGGTACGGGGTCGCGGAGGGGATGGCCATGCCGGCCAGGGTGCCGTCGGGCAGCTCGGCGAGCCGCCACCAGGAGCGCTCGCCGGGGCAGTCGAGATAGAACTCGACGTCTTCGCGGGCCAGTTGTTCGGCATCGCGGGTGCGGAGCTCGTTCTGGGTGTGGAGGTCGAGGCTGCCGGCCGCGAGACGGGTGAACGCGTCGAGGAACTCCTCGTCCGTACCCTCCCGGAAGACCAGTCGGCCGGTGGGCTCTGCGGTCCCCGCGGCCGGGGTCCACTCGAAGCGCAGCCGCTCGATCTCGCTGGTCAGGCCGGTCTTGCGGGCCGCTTCCTGGCGCCAGGCCACGGCCTCGGCCAGCTCCGGGCGCTCGCGCCAGTCGCTCGGCAGGGAGAGGTTGTACTCCGGGTGGACCCCCAGGGCGGAGTGCCCGGCGGCGAGCAGCTCGGCCGCCAGCGCGGCGGGGTCGGCGACGGAGGAGTGCACCTGGAGGCAGTCCAGCGCGCGGGGCCGCTCGCCGTCGGTGCGGCCCCACCACAGGGCACGGGCGAGGATCCGGCCGTCCTCGTCCTCGGCGAACCAGGTCCACTCGGGGCGGAAGCGGTTCTCGGCCAGTTCCTCGCGGATCCGGTCGGCGGAGAGGGCTTCGACGGGGCCGTCCGCCTCGTAGGCGGCGGCGCGGTCGAGATCGGTGGGGTCTGCGGTCGCAGAGCGGATGAGCATCCGGAGATGCTCACACGATACGACCACTTCCAGCCAGGGTTTTCAGCGGAGTTCGGCGCCGGGGCCGCAGGTCCGCGGCATCGACAACCGAAAACCGACGAGTGACGACCGACGACCGACGGCCGACGGCCGGCCCCCGGGTTGCGGGGACCGGCCGTCGGTCGGTGCGTCGCTGCTCGTCACGACCAGGTGATCAGGCGGCGCGGGTGCTCCAGGACCGCCGCGACGTCGGCGAGGAAGCGCGAGCCGAGCTCGCCGTCGATCAGCCGGTGGTCGAAGGACAGCGCCAGCGTGGTGACGTGGCGCGCCTTGACCTTGCCCTTGTGGACCCACGGCTGGAGCTTGATGGCGCCGACCGCGAGGATCGCGGACTCTCCGGGGTTCAGGATGGGCGTACCGGTGTCGACGCCGAAGACACCGACGTTGGTGATGGTGATGGTGCCATGCTGCATGTCGGCCGGCGAGGTCTTGCCCTCGCGGGCCGTGGCGACCAGCTCGGACAGCGACGCCGACAGCTCACCGAGCGTCTTGGCGTGGGCGTCCTTGATGTTCGGGACGATCAGCCCGCGCGGGGTGGCCGCCGCGATGCCCAGGTTGACGTAGTGCTTGAGCACGATCTCCTGGGCCGCCTCGTCCCAGGACGCGTTGACGTCCGGGTTGCGGCGGATGGCCACGAGGACGGCCTTGGCGATCAGGAGCAGCGGGTTGATCCGCAGACCGGCGAGGTCCGGGTCGTCCTTGAGCTCCTGGACCAGCTTCATCGTGCGCGTCACGTCGAAGGTGACGAACTCGGTGACGTGCGGCGCGGTGAAGGCCGAGCCGACCATGGCCTGCGCGGTGACCTTGCGGACCCCCTTGACGGGGATACGGGTCTCCCTGGCCGAAGCCTCCGCGGGCGCGGCCGCGGCGGCCTGGGCCTGCGCCACCACCGGGACCGCGGCAGCGGCCGGTGCGGGCGCCGCGGCCTGCGGGGCGATCGCCGCCGCGGCCGCCGCGTGGACGTCCTCGCGGGTCACGACCCCGCCGTCGCCGGTCGGAACCACGGCGGCCAGGTCGATGCCGAGGTCCTTGGCGAGCTTGCGGACCGGGGGCTTCGCCAGGGGGCGCCCGGTGCCGTTCGGCTGCGCGGGGACCGCGGGCAGCGCCGGGGCCACCGGGGCGGCCGTGCCGTTCTGCGCGGCGGCGGCCGCCGGCGCGCCCTTGCGCGGGCGGCGCTTCGTGGAGGCGGTGGAGACGCCGTAGCCGACCAGGACGGGCTGGCGCCCCTCGGCGGCCGGCTCCTGCGCCGCGGCGGGGGCCGCGGTCGCGGCGGCGGCCGGGGCCGCCTCCTGGACCGGGGCGGCCTCGGCGGGCTCCTCGCCCGTGCCCGTCTGCACCGAGATGATCACCTGGCCGACGTCGACCGTGGTGCCCTCCTCGAAGAGGAGCGCGTGGACGGTGCCGTCGAAGGGGATCGGCAGTTCCACCGCCGCCTTCGCCGTCTCGACCTCGCACACGACCTGCCCGTCGGTGACGGTGTCACCGGGCTGGACGTACCACTTGAGGATCTCGGCCTCGGTCAGGCCCTCGCCCACATCGGGCATCTTGAATTCGCGGATCGTCACAGGGCTCTCCTCAGTACGCCAGCGAGCGGTCGACGGCGTCGAGCACCCTGTCCAGACCCGGCAGGTACTCGTCCTCCAGACGGGCCGGCGGGTACGGGGCGTGGAAACCGCCCACCCGCAGGACCGGGGCCTCCAGGTGGTAGAAGCACCGCTCCGTGATGCGAGCGGCGATCTCCGAACCCACACCGAGGAACACCGGGGCCTCGTGGACGACGACGAGCCGGCGGGTCTTCTGCACCGACGCCTGCAGCCCGTCGAAGTCGATCGGAGACATCGAGCGCAGGTCCACGACCTCCACCGACTTGCCCTCCTCGGCCGCCGCGGCCGCAGCCTCCAGGCAGACCTTCACCATCGGCCCGTACGCGGCCAGGGTGACGTCCGTACCCGTGCGCGCCACGCGGGAGGCGTGCAGCGCGTCGGGGATCGCCTCGACGTCGACCTCGGCCTTGTCCCAGTAGCGCCGCTTCGGCTCGAAGAAGATCACCGGGTCGTCGCTGAGGATCGCCTGCTGGAGCATCCAGTACGCGTCCGAGGCGTTGCTCGGGGAGACCACCTTCAGACCCGGCACGTGCGCGAACAGCGCCTCGGGTGACTCCGAGTGGTGCTCGACCGCGCCGATGCCGCCCGCGTACGGGATGCGTACGACGACGGGAAGCTTGATCTTGCCCAGGGCACGCGCGTGCATCTTCGCGAGCTGCGTGACGATCTGGTCGTACGCCGGGAAGACGAAGCCGTCGAACTGGATCTCGACGACCGGGCGGTAGCCGCGCAGGGCCAGGCCGATCGCCGTGCCGACGATGCCGGACTCGGCGAGCGGGGTGTCGATGACCCGCTCCTCGCCGAAGTCCTTCTGCAGGCCGTCGGTGATGCGGAAGACACCACCCAGCTTGCCGACGTCCTCACCCATGATCAGGACCTTCGGGTCCTGCTCCAGCGCCTTGCGCAGCGACTCGTTCAGTGCCTTCGCAATGGACATCTTCTCGATGGACATGGCGCTCACTCCCCACCCTCGAACGAAGCGAGGTAGGCCGCGAACTGCGCGCGCTCCTCGTCGACCAGCGCGTGACCGTCCGCGTAGATGTTCTCGAAGATCGCCATCGTGTCCGGGTCGGGCATGGCCCGCACGACCTCGCGGACGTGCTTGCCGAGCTTCTCGCTCTCCGCCTCCAGCTCCTCGAAGAACGCCTCGTCGGCGCCTCCGGTGGCCAGCAGGTGGGCCTTCAGGCGCAGGATCGGGTCCCGGTCCTCCCAGGCCGCGCGCTCCTCGTCCCGCCGGTACTTCGTCGGGTCGTCGGAGGTGGTGTGCGCGCCCATGCGGTACGTGAAGGCCTCGACCAGGGTCGGCCCCTCGCCCCGGCGGGCACGCTCCAGCGCCCAGCGGGTGACCGCGAGGCAGGCCAGTACGTCGTTGCCGTCCACCCGGATGCCCGGGAAGCCGAAGCCCTGCGCGCGCTGGTAGAGCGGCACGCGCATCTGGCGCTCGGTCGGCTCGGAGATCGCCCACTGGTTGTTCTGGCAGAAGAACACCACGGGGGAGTTGTAGACGGCCGAGAAGGTGAAGGCCTCCGCGACGTCGCCCTGGCTGGACGCGCCGTCGCCGAAGTAGGCGATGACGGCCGAGTCGGCGCCGTCCTTGGCCACGCCCATCGCGTAGCCGGTCGCGTGCAGCGTCTGCGAGCCGATGACGATCGTGTACAGGTGGAAGTTGTTGGTGGTGGGGTCCCACCCGCCGTGGTTCACACCGCGGAACATGCCGAGCAGGTTGGTCGGGTCGACCCCGCGGCACCAGGCCACGCCGTGCTCGCGGTAGGTCGGGAAGACGTAGTCGTCGTCCCGCAGGGCCCGGCCGGAGCCGATCTGGGCCGCCTCCTGCCCGAGCAGCGAGGCCCACAGGCCCAGCTCGCCCTGGCGCTGCAGGGCGGTCGCCTCCCCGTCGAAACGACGGGTCAGGACCATGTCGCGGTACAGCCCGCGCAGGTCCTCGGTGGTGATGTCGGCGACGAAGGGGGCGAACTCGGCGACGTCGGCGTCGTCGGGGTGGGTGTCGACCCCGATCCTTTCCCCCTCGGGCGTCAGCAGCTGTACGAGCTGAGGCTCGGCGTCATGCATCTGCGCGGTGGCAGCGGGGGTCTTGCGGGCGCTCGCGGCGCCCGCTGCCCGCTTGGTGCCGCTGCTGCGTCGCGGCTTGCGCGCGGCAGTGCTCTCCACGGTCACGTGTGCTCCTCCGTCGGTCCGGCACCCGGGTTCTCCGGGGTCCAGTGCGGCTCACCTGCATCCGTACCCGCGCACGGGGTGGGTGCGCGTCGCGTACGGGATTCAGGCGTGACAGGTGCCCCGGCGAGTGCCCTGCGCAATGCACGTTACCCAGTGCGTCGCATAACTGCGAAACCCCGTTTGACCTGCGATTTTGCTTGGATTTCCAAGTAAATCCGCGGAAGCGGGAACAACCACTGGTCACAGCCTTGCAGGGGGCCGGAACAACGGCACGTTATCCCGGGTAACAGCGGCAGGGAAGGGGTGAGTGTGTGAAACTGACACCGTGCGCGAAAACGGAAAAATCAAAGTATTCCTCCTGGACGACCACGAAGTGGTACGCCGGGGCGTCTATGAGCTGCTGTCGGTCGAGGAGGACATCGAGATCGTCGGCGAGGCCGGTACGGCCGCCGACGCACTGGTCCGAATCCCCGCCACCCGCCCCGACGTGGCGGTTCTCGACGTCCGCCTGCCGGACGGCAGCGGAGTCGAGGTCTGCCGCGAAGTGCGCTCCCAGAACGAGGACATCAAGTGCCTCATGTTGACGTCGTTCGCCGACGACGAGGCGCTGTTCGACGCGATCATGGCCGGCGCCTCCGGGTACGTGCTCAAGGCGATCCGCGGCAATGAGCTGCTCAACGCGGTACGGGACGTCGCGGCCGGCAAGTCACTGCTCGACCCCGTCGCCACCGCCCGGGTGCTGGAGCGGCTGCGCGACGGCAAGAACGGCAAGGGCGACGACCGCCTCTCCAACCTCACCGAGCAGGAGCGGAAGATCCTCGACCTGATCGGGGAGGGCCTGACGAACCGCGTCATCGGGGAGCGGCTGCACCTGGCGGAGAAGACGATCAAGAACTACGTCTCCAGCCTGCTCTCCAAGCTGGGCATGGAGCGCCGCTCGCAGGCCGCGGCCTACGTGGCCCGCCTCCAGGCGGAGAAGCGCTGACCCCCTCGGCGCTGACCCCCTAGGCGCGGATCGCACGGCGTCACGCCCCGTGGCCCTCTGATTCCACGGGGCACGCTGTTTAATTCGGGACCAACGTCCCCGATCATCGGGGCGGGCTCCTCTTTTCCGGCACCGTGTCGGTACCGCAGAGTGGACCGCATGTCCCCAGAGGAACTCCACGCCATCGAACTGCTGCGCCGCGTGCCGTACGGCCGAGTCGCCACCAGCATGCGCGCGCTGCCCTTCCTCGCCCTCGCCCGCCACATCGTGGTGAACGGCAAGGTCGTCCTGAGAATGCACGCCGGCTTCGGCTACCACCAGGCCTGTAACGGCAGTGTGGTCGCCTACGGCGCCGACAACTTCAATTCCCAGGACCCCCGACTGTGGTCGGTCCAGTTCACCGGAACGGCCGAGATCGTCGAGCCCACCACCGCTGAGCTGGAGCTTTTCGGTCCGGGTCCGCATTTCGTGGACGGCTCGGTCTTCGATCCCGTCTACATGCGAATCGAGCCCCAGTTCGTCACCGTGCACACGCTCGCGGGGAATCTCGACCGGCAGTACCAGCACGCGCTCTGAGTCGTAGTCGACGCACTCGTCGTACTCGTCATACGGGAACGGCCCGGCGGAATTCGATCCGCCGGGCCGTTCCCGTATTCACCCGTATGCCTAGTCGTTGTCGTTCTGCGAGCGCGGGCTCTCCCCGCCGCCCCCGCCCGGTGGCGTCGTCTTCGGAGTCGTCGACGGCGAGGTCGACTTGCTCGGCGACTGCGAGGACTTCGTCGTGGACGGCGTCGTCGGAGTCGACGGGGTGTAACTCGGCGTGTAGCGGCTGCGGGTCGGCGTCGTCGACGGGGTGTCGTCGTACGAGCGCGAGGTCTCCGGGGCGTGCCGCGACGGCGAGGTGTCCGGGCTGCTCGGCGTGCCCGGGGTGCTCGGCTGGCCGCTGGAGGAGCTGGTGTTGGCCGGCGGGGTATCGCCGTCGTTCCTGGACCCGACGCTGTTCACGGCGTACGCCACGCCCGCCGCGACCGCGACCACGGCGAGCACCGCGAACAGCCACAGCTTCCAGCGGCTGCTGCCGCCGGAGCGGTCGTCGTAACCGTCGTAGCCGTCGTAACCGCCGCCCTGGCCGCCGTGGCCCCCGTGACCGCCGCCGGGGAAGGCCGAGCCGTCGTCCGGGTTCAGCGGCGGCACCATCGGCTGCTGGAACTGCGAGGTCGACGCGTTCGAGGGGTACTGCGGCTGACCGCCCGAGGAGCTCATCGGCATCGCGGTGGTCTGCGCGGGACCGCGTCCGTGCGGCAGGGCCATGGTGACCGGGCCGGTGTTCCAGGTACCGGTGTTCGGCCCCTGGTCGTGCAGCATCTGCAGGGCGTACTGGACCAGCCCGCGCATCTCCTCGGCGCTCTGGAACCGGTCGTCCGGGTCCTTGGCGAGGGAGCGCATGACGAGCCCGTCGAGCTCCTGCGGGATGGAGTGGCCCTCGGGCAGCTGCGAGGGCGGGACCGGCGCGTCCTGGACGTGCTGGTAGACCACCGACAGCGGCGTCTCACCGGTGAAGGGGGGCCGCAGGGCGAGGAGTTCGTAGAGAAGACAGCCGGTCGCGTACAGGTCCGAGCGGTGGTCCACGGCCTTGCCGAGGGCCTGCTCCGGCGACAGGTACTGCGGAGTGCCCATGACCATGCCGGTCTGGGTCATCGTCGACTGCGCGCCGTGCAGCGCGCGGGCGATGCCGAAGTCCATCACCTTGACCGCGCCGGCGTCCGTGATGATGACGTTGGCGGGCTTGATGTCACGGTGCACGATGCCGTGCTGGTGCGAGTACGCGAGCGCTTCGAGCACACCGGAGACGATGATCAGCGCCTGGTCGGGCCCGGGGGCCTCGGCGCTGATCAGCAGGTCGCGGATGGTGCGGCCCTCGACCAGTTCCATGACGATGTACGGAACGGTGCTGGGGCCGACCCGGTCCTCGCCCGAGTCGTACACGGCGACCACGGCGTGGTGGTTGAGCCCGGCGACGGACTGCGCCTCACGCGTGAACCTGGCCTTGGAGACCGGGTCCTCGGCGAGGTCCGGACGCAGCAGCTTCACCGCGACGGTCCGGCCCAGCCGTACGTCCTCGGCGGCGAACACCTCGGCCATACCGCCGCGGCCCAGGCGGTGGGTCAGCCGGTAGCGTCCGTCTCCCACCAGGCCGCCTGCGCCCCAGTGCTCAGGACCCTCGGCCATCCCGGCGCCGTTTCCCTCGGGTTCGGGTGCCATCAGTCCTCGCCGTCGTATCTCTCGGCCGCCGCTCAGCGGTAGGTCCTCTTCGGGTGCTTCCGGTGAACGCTACAGCCTCGGAACCGGTCGCCGTTCGGACGAGAGCTCCCGTGGGCTTGTGGTCACGGAACGGGCACCTGGCTTGACGTGTGCTTGCCCTCCGGCAGACTGGGCGCGACACAAGCATGGCGAGGGGAAGCAAGAGTCATGAGCCAGGACGGCACACAGGGCCGGTACGCAGGCGGTTCCCTGGCCCGCGGCCGTTACCAGCTACGGGATTTGCTCGGCGAGGGCGGCATGGCCGCGGTCTACCTCGCGTACGACACGGCGCTCGACCGCCAGGTGGCGATCAAGACCCTGCACACCGAACTGGGCCGTGAGCAGTCCTTCCGCGAGCGGTTCCGCCGTGAGGCCCAGGCTGTTGCGAAACTGTCGCACACCAACATCGTCTCGGTGTTCGACACGGGTGAGGACGAGTTCGACGGCTCGCTCATGCCGTACATCGTCATGGAGTACGTCGAGGGGCAGCCGCTCGGCTCCGTGCTCCAGTCGGACATCGCGCAGTACGGGGCGATGCCGGCCGACAAGGCGCTGAAGGTGACGGCCGACGTGCTGGCCGCGCTGGAGACCAGCCACGAGATGGGCCTGGTCCACCGCGACATCAAGCCGGGCAACGTCATGATGACCAAGCGCGGCGTGGTCAAGGTGATGGACTTCGGCATCGCGCGGGCCATGCAGTCGGGGGTCACCTCGATGACGCAGACCGGCATGGTCGTCGGCACCCCCCAGTACCTCTCCCCCGAGCAGGCGCTGGGCCGCGGGGTGGACGCGCGGTCCGACCTCTACTCGGTCGGCATCATGCTGTTCCAGCTGCTGACCGGGCGGATCCCCTTCGACGCCGACTCGGCTCTGGCCATCGCGTACGCGCACGTACAGGAGGAGCCGGTCGCGCCGTCCTCCATCAACCGCGCGGTGACCCCGGCGATGGACGCGCTGGTGGCGCGGGCCCTGAAGAAGAACCCGAACGAGCGTTTCCCCACGGCGGCTGCCATGCGGGACGAGGTCGCGCGGGTGATGAGCGCCGGTCAGGCCGGTGCCCCGGTGATCGTCCCCGGCGCCTACACGGGCGGCAGCGGGGCGGGCGTCGGCTCGGCCGTGTTCCCGCCGGTGGACTCCGGTTTCCAGGCACCGTCGCCGCAGTCGATGCAGCAGCCGTACCAGGCTCCGGCCCCGCACACCCCGGCGCCGTCCCCGTACGCGCCGACGCCCGCGCCGGGCCAGCAGCAGGGCGGGTACGCGTACCCGCCCCAGCAGCAGCAGTACGCGCCGCAGACCCCGCCGCCGTACACGATCTCCCCGCAGAGCCCGCAGACGTCCGCCGGTTCGGGCGGTGGCGCGGGGAAGAAGAACACGCCCGTGGTCGTGGGCGCGATCGTGGTGGCGATGCTCGCCATCGGCGGCCTGATCGCGGTGTTCAACATGGGCGGCGACAAGGACAAGGACAACACCGCCCAGCCGGGGAGCTCGACGTCCGCCTCCGCCTCCGCCTCCAAGCCGACCGGTCACAAGGGTCCCGACCTCTCGCGGACCATCGACCCGGCCAAGTGCAAGGAGCCGACGAAGTACTTCAACGACGCCAACAAGTACACGGCGCCGGACTTCCGCTACAAGAACCTGCGCTCGGTGAAGGAGTGCATCCAGGCCTCGGGCGGCAAGTACACGATCGTCAACAAGGACGAGGCGGTGTACGGCCAGGACACGGTCCTGGAGCAGAACCCCGGCCCCGGCGAGAAGGTCGACAAGGAAGGCCAGTCGTACACGCTGACGGTGTCGACGGGCGATCCGGAGTAACCACAGCAGGCACGGCCGTCACAGCAGTCACGACTGTCACGGCCGTCACGGCTCTTCGCGACACACCGGCATCCCGGGCAACCCTGATGGGTCGCCCGGGATGCCACTTTTGCCCCATTATGTAAATCTGAGCACGTCGTCTCGGTATCCCAGTCGCTCGGGACGGGAGGGGCTCACCGTGACTCCAGGCATCCGCCCGCAGCTCCGCTGGCTCGCCTGCGCCGCACTGGCCGCCGCCGCGCTCTCGCCCGCCGTACCCGCGGCCGCATCGGCCCGCACCCCCGTCTCCGCGACCTCGGCCGACGTGCCGCAGGAGGCGTACGAGGAACTCGCCGGCAGCGCCGCCGGAGCCGGCCGGGAGCGTCCGGGGCGGCCGGCGGCCGAGCCCGCCAACCCCGAGACGGTGCTCGCCGCGCGACCCGTCCCGCTGCGCCCGCCGCCCGCCGCCCGCCCGGTCGCGCCGGTGCCGCCCGAGGAGCCGAGTCCGTCGGCTCCGGTCACCGCGCTCGGCTCCGAGCCGAACGACCGGGCCGCCGATCTGGCCGCGCACATACTGCCCCTCGGCACCGGATTCGCCCTGATGGGACTGGGTCTCGGCTTCATGGGGATGCGGCTGCGCAAGGGCCTGTGACTGCTCCCGCGGCCGTACTTCGGACGGACGGAGAACCGTCCGTCCCCCTTGGGATGTAGGCCGGAGGAAGGTTGCACCGACGGGCATACTCGGTATACATACTGAGTATGTCCATTCGTCACGGCCTTCTCGCCCTACTGGAACGGGGTCCTCGGTACGGCTCTCAGCTGCGTACCGAGTTCGAATCCCGGACCGGCTCCACCTGGCCGCTGAACGTCGGGCAGGTGTACACGACACTCGCCCGGCTGGAGCGCGACGGGCTCGTCGCGCCCGGCGGCGAGGACAGCGCCGGCCACACGCTCTACGCCATCACCGACACCGGACGCGCCGAACTGCACCAGTGGTACGAGCGCCCCGTCGACCGCGCCAACCCGCCCCGCGACGAACTCGCCATCAAGCTCGCGATGGCGGTCGGCGCTCCCGGCGTGGACATCCGCGCCGTCATCCAGGCCCAGCGGCACGCCACCGTCAAGGCGATGCAGGACTACACCCGGCTCAAGGCGCAGGCACTCGCCGCGATCGAGAGCGGGCGGACCCGCGAACGCGACGACGTGGCCTGGCTGCTGGTCCTGGAACAGCTGATCTTCCAGACCGAGGCCGAGGCCCGCTGGCTGGACCACTCCGAGGCCCGGCTCGTACGGCTATCCGTAGCGGGCTCGCAGCCGGCGGCGCAACCGGCGGCCGAACCCGAACCCGAACCCGAACCGCCCGGGGCCACGGCCCCGACCGCCACCACCGCTCCGGCCGCCAAGACCACCGGCCGCTGACGCCACCGGCCGCCGAGGCCGCCACCACCGACCGGTTCCCCACCGCCCGCACGCGGCGGGGCCGAACGACCGCTCCCCAGGGGGACTCCCTTCATGCCCGACCAGCCCGTACTCCAGTTGGACCAACTCGTCCGCACGCACGGCAGCGGCGCCACCGAGGTGCACGCCCTGCGCGGCATCAACCTCTCGGTCTTCCCCGGCGAACTCGTCGCCGTCATGGGCCCCTCCGGATCCGGCAAGTCCACGCTGCTCACCCTCGCCGGCGGACTCGACACCCCCAGCAGCGGCCGGGTGATCGTCGAAGGAACCGACATCACCGCCGCCAACCGCAAGCAGCTGGCCGCCCTGCGCCGGCGCAGCATCGGCTACGTCTTCCAGGACTACAACCTGATCCCGGCGCTCACCGCCGCCGAGAACGTGGCCCTGCCCCGCGAACTGGACGGGATATCCGCCCGCAAGGCCCGCGTCTCCGCGCTCGCCGCCCTGGAGGAGATGGGGCTCGGCCAGCTCGCCGACCGCTTCCCCGACGAGATGTCCGGCGGCCAGCAGCAGCGCGTCGCCATCGCCCGCGCCCTCGTCGGCGACCGCCGCCTCGTCCTCGCCGACGAGCCCACCGGCGCCCTCGACTCCGAGACCGGCGAGTCCGTGCTCGCCCTGCTGCGCTCGCGCTGCGACGCCGGCGCCGCGGGCATCCTGGTCACCCACGAGCCGCGGTTCGCCGCCTGGGCCGACCGCGTCGTCTTCCTGCGCGACGGCAGCGTGGTCGACGAGACCCTGCGCAGCGGCGCCGACTCCCTGCTGTTCGGGCAGGCGGCCGCACAGTGATCTCCTGGTACCACTCCTGGGTCGCGGCCATCCGCATCGCCCGCCGCGACGCCTGGCGCTCCAAGGGCCGCAGCATCCTCGTCCTCGCGATGATCGCCCTGCCGATCGTCGGTGTGAGCGCCGCGGACCTGACCATGCGCAGCGCCGAACTCACCACCGAGCAGAGCCTCCAGCGCCGCATCGGCGCCGCCGACGCCGAGCTCAGCCTCTCGCGCATGAACGTTCCGCTGTACCAGGACCCCAGCGCCGAGCGCTACGCGCCGGTCGGCGGGTACGACTCGTACGAGCCGCCCAAGGAGGAGAACCCGCAGCTGCTGCCGCAGGCCCTCCCGGCCGGCGCCCAGATCCTCAAGGACACCACCGGCCACGCCAAGCTGCGCACCACGCACGGGCTCCTCGACACCGAACTGCGCGAGATCGACACGAACAGCCCGCTGGTCAAGGGACGGTTCACGCTCGACCGGGGCCGGCTGCCCGAGGCACCGGGCGAGGTCATCGCCACCAACGCCTTCCTGAAGCAGTCCGGGTACTACGTCGGCTCCAGCGTCAACCCGCGCGGCTCGACCGCCGAGTACAAGATCGTGGGCGCGTACGAGCTGCCCAACTCGCTCAAGGCCGTGCAGCTCATCGCGCAGCCCGGGACCCTGCTCACCCCGCTCGACAAAGCCCTGTCGGCAGCCGGGGCCCCCGGGGTGAGGGCAGGGGACAAGTACCTCGTGAAGGTCGGCGGCGCCGATGGTTTCACGTGGAACATGGTCAAGGAGGCCAACACCAAGGGCGTCCTCGTCCTCTCCCGTGCGGTCGTCCTGGACAAGCCCGCCGACTCCGAGGTGCCCCTGTACAAGCAGGAGCCCAAGGACCAGTTCGCCGGCCAGTCCGACTCGGCCCGCGCCATCGAAATGGCCGTCCTGGCCACCGTCGTCGGCCTCGCCATGCTGGAGATCTGCCTGCTCGCCGGCCCCGCCTTCGCGGTCGGCGCCCGGCGCTCGCGCCGCCAGCTCGGGCTCGTCGGCGCCAACGGCGGCGACCGGCGGCACATCCGGGCCATCGTGCTCTCCGGCGGCCTGGTCATCGGCGCGGCCGCCGCCGTCGTCGGAACCCTCATCGGCATCGCCCTCACCCTCGCGCTCCAGCCGCTCCTGGAGGAGTACCTCGGCCTGCGCTGGGGCGGGTTCGAGCTCCGGCCCCTGGAGCTGGCCGCCATCGCCCTGCTCGCCGTGGTGACCGGCCTGCTGGCCGCCATCGCCCCCGCGATCACCGCCTCGCGGCAGACGGTCCTGGCCTCACTCACCGGCCGCCGCGGCGTCCGCCGGGCCAACCGGGTGCTGCCCGTCCTCGGCCTGCTCGCCGTCGCGGGCGGCGCCGCCATCGCCCTGTACGGCACGGTGTCCCAGACGGGCACCCTGGTCGTCGCGGCCGGCAGCGCCATCGCCGAGCTCGGCATCGTGGCCCTGACGCCGGTACTGGTCGGCTTCTTCGGCCGGCTCGGCCGCTGGCTGCCGCTGTCGCCGCGGCTCGCGCTGCGCGACGCCGTGCGCAACCGCGGGCGTACGGCGCCCGCCGTGGCCGCGGTCCTGGCCGCCGTGGCGGGCACCGTGGCGGTAGCGACGTACCAGCACAGCACGGACGTCCAGGCCCGCCACGAGTACGTTGCCGACCTGCCGCACAACTCCGGTCTGATCTCGGTCTCCGACAACAGCGCCTTCAAGGACGTGCCGGCCGTACGCGACGCCCTGGCCCGGGAGTTCCCCCTGTCCGTACAGGCCGACGTGGAACGCGTCGTCGTCGGCAGGCCGGGCTGCGACTCGTACTCGAACGACACCGGTTGCGGGCGCGCCGAGATCGTCGTGCCCAAGGACCAGCGCTGCCCGCTGTACGAGTCCAAGCACGGCCCCGCGGACTTCACTCCCGAGCAGGCCAAGGAGCTGCGCAAGGACTGGCGCTGCAACATGACCATGAACGGGCCCCGCAACTACACCGAGCACTCCACGGTCGTCGCCGACGACAAGCTGCTGACCGCGCTGGCCGTGACCGACCCCGGCGCCGTGGCCGCCCTCAAGGCGGGCACTCCCGTGTCCTTCGACAAGCAGAACGTGAAGGACGGCAAGGTCACCATCCGGCTCATCACCGACCCGGACGCGGCCGACAGCGCACGCAGCAAGAACGAGGAGGCGCCGGGCGAGCAGAAGGTCCTGCCCGTCTACCAGGTGCCGGCGGGCGTCAACGGCTGGGGCATCCAGCTGCTGCTGCCGACCGGGACGGCCAAGACCGCCGGACTGGCGACGGCCCCGTTCGGCTCGTACTTCACCCTCGACGGCGACGCGAGCAGCACGCAGCGCCAGAAGCTGGACGGCGCCCTCGACTCGATGGGCGTGGACGCCACGGTCAAGATCGAGCGGGGCCACCAGGGCAACTCCAGCATCGAGATGCTCGCCCTGGCCATCTTCGCCGGCCTGGTCACCATCGGCGCCGCCGGCATCGCCACCGGGCTCGCCCAGGCGGACGCCGAGGCCGACCTGAAGACCCTGGCCGCGGTCGGCGCCGACCCGCGGGTGCGGCGCACGCTCAGCGGTTTCCAGTGCGGGGTGGTCGCCCTGATGGGCGTGGTCCTGGGCTCGGCGGCGGGCCTCCTGCCGGCGGTCGGGCTCCGGCTCGCCCAGGCCCGGGAGATGGAGCGGACCATCGCCCGCGCCATCGAAATGGGGTACGGCGGGCACGACGAAAAGGTGTACATGCCGATCGCCGTCCCGTGGGAGACCCTGGGCACGCTGCTGATCCTGGTCCCGCTGGGGGCGGCCCTGCTCGCGGCCCTGGTCACCCGTTCGAGCGGCGCGCTGGCCCGGCGGGCCGCGGGCTGATGTCGGTGCCCCCGTACAGGTTGGATCACGCCCGTACGGGGGCACACCGTGTGAGTACGGAGGTGTGCGAGAGAATGACGGCATGGAGATGCCGAGGAGTGAACGGTCGCAGGACAGCCCCCCGCACGGCCTGATCGTGGGGCAGGACGGGATGCCGGTCGGCGGCGCCGATGACGAGTCGCGCGAGGTCCCGGTGACGGAGATGGTCGAACAGCCCGCCAAGGTCATGCGGATCGGCAGCATGATCAAGCAACTCCTGGAAGAGGTGCGCGCCGCACCCCTGGACGAGGCCAGCCGGGTCCGTCTCAAGGACATCCACGCCGCCTCGGTGAAGGAGCTGGAGGACGGCCTGGCCCCCGAACTGGTCGAGGAACTGGAACGGCTCTCCCTCCCCTTCACAGAGGAGGCCATCCCGTCCGAGGCGGAACTGCGGATCGCCCAGGCCCAGTTGGTGGGCTGGCTGGAAGGCCTCTTCCACGGCATCCAGACGGCCCTGTTCGCGCAGCAGATGGCGGCGCGGGCCCAGCTGGAGCAGATGCGCCGCGCCCTGCCCCCGGGCGGATCCCACGAGGACGACGAGGACGGCCCGCACGGAGCGGTCCGCTCGGGCCCGTACCTCTGACCCCTGCGGCCACCCGAACGAACGGCGGGCCCGGACCACGTCCCACGTGGCCGGGCCCGCCTCCGCATTCCCGGGGCGCGACCCGGTGACGTAAGTCGCAGGTAAATGGCGCTCCCCCCAGGGGACATGTGCCACGCATACTCGGGGCATGAGCTACGACGCGATCGTCCTGGCAGGCGGCGCCGCGAGACGCCTCGGCGGGGCCGACAAGCCCGCCCTGCAAGTCGGCGGGCGCGCCCTCCTCGACCGCGTCCTCGACGCCTGCGCCGACGCGCGCACCACCGTCGTCGTCGCCTCCCGCAGGGCCACTGCCAGGCCCGTCCAGTGGGCCCTGGAGGATCCCCCCGGCGCCGGACCCGTCGCCGCGCTCGACGCCGGCCTGCGCCGGACCACGGCCGCGCAGGTCCTCGTACTCTCCGCGGACCTGCCGTTCCTCGACACCGGCACGGTCCGCGCGCTCCTCGACTCGCCCGGGCCCGACGGGGCCATGCTCCGCGACCCCGACGGGCGGGACCAGCCCCTCGTCGCCGCCTACCGCGCCGAACCCCTGCGCCGCGAGATCGCCCTGCTCGCCACCGAGCACGGCGGTCTCACCGGGCTCCCGCTGCGCGCCCTCACCGCCGAACTCGACCTCGCCACCGTCACCGCCGCCGCGCCACTCGCCTCGTTCGACTGCGACACCTGGGACGATCTCTTCGCCGCCCGCGCCCGGATCAGGGAGCATGGAACCGTGCTGGACCAATGGATCACCGCCGTCAAGAACGAGCTGGGCCTCGACCTCGCCGTCGACACCAAGACCCTGCTCGACCTCGCACGCGACGCCGCCCACGGCGTCGCCAGGCCCGCCGCCCCGCTGACCACCTTCCTGGTCGGCTACGCGGCGGCCCAGGCCGAAGCCCGCGGCGCCGACCCCGCGCAGGCCGTCGCCGAGGCCTCGCAGAAGGCCGCCGACCTGGCCCTGCGCTGGGCCTCCGAGACGCAGGCCGCACCCGGCGAGGGGAACGGCTCCGGATGAGCCCCACCGAAGCCGACCGCGACCTCGACCAGGCCCTCGCCCTGGTCAGCCGCAACCCGGACGGCGGCGGCCACCGCCCCGCCCCCTGGCCCCGGGCCCGGGAGGCCGCCTCCCGCGCCGGCGAGGCGGTCCGCGGCCGCACGCGCCGCACGCCCCTCGCGGCCGCCCTCGGCGAGGTCCTCGACGCGCCCCTGGACGCCCTCACCGACCTGCCCTCCTTCGACACCTCCGCCATGGACGGCTGGGCCGTCGCGGGACCCGGGCCCTGGACCATCCGCTCCGGCGGCGGGGTGCTGGCGGGCTCCGAGCAGCCCGAGCCCCTCGCGGACGGCGAGGCCGTACGGATCGCCACCGGCGCCCGGATCCCCGCCGACACCACGGCGGTGATCCGCAGCGAGCACTCCCGCGAGGCCGGCACCCAGCTCCACCCCGAACGGCCCGTCGCCACCGGCCAGGACATCCGCCCGCGCGGCCAGGAGTGCCGCTCCGGCGACCTGCTGCTGCCCGCCGGGTCGCTGGTGACCCCCGCCGTGCTCGGGCTCGCCGCGGCCGCCGGGTACGACGAGCTGACCACCCGGCCCCGGCCGCGCGTGGAGATCCTGGTGCTCGGCGACGAGCTGCTCACCGAGGGCCGACCGCACGACGGCCTGATCCGGGACGCGTTGAGCCCCATGCTCGGCCCCTGGCTCACCCGGATCGGCGCCGAGGTCATCGCCACCCGGCGGCTCGGCGACGACCCGGCCGGCGCCGAGGCGCTGCTGAAGGCCCTCACCAACTCCACCGCCGACCTGGTCATCACCACCGGCGGCACCGCCTCCGGACCCGTCGACCACGTCCACCCCGTCCTGCGGCAGGCCGGCGCCGAACTGCTGGTCGACGGGGTCGCCGTGCGCCCCGGCCACCCGATGCTGCTGGCCCGGCTCGGCGGCCCCGGGGACGGCCGCCACGTGGTGGGCCTGCCCGGAAACCCGCTCGCGGCCGTCTCCGGCCTGCTGACCCTCGCCGAACCCCTGGTGCGCGCCCTCGCCGGACGTCGCCGGCGCCCCCGGTACGCGCTGCCCGTGGAGGGCGACGTACCGGGCCACCCGCACGACACCCGGCTGGTGCCGGTACTGCTGACCGACGAACACGCCGTACCGCTGCGGTACAACGGCCCGGCGATGCTGCGCGGGGTGGCCGCGGCCGATGCGCTGGCCGTCGTACCACCGCACGGCGCGCGGTCCGGGCAGGAGCTGGAGATCCTGGATCTGCCGTGGGCCTCGGGGGGATGTTTCACGTGAAACTTCACGGCCAGGACGCCATGGCCCGCGGCGCCGACGAGAAACTCGTCTCCCGGCGCATCAAACTGCCCAAGCGGATCGTCGAGAAGCCGCTGCGCCAGGTCAGCCGGCGCCTGCTGATGGCGCTGTTCGTGATGGCCCTGACGGTCCTGATCGTGTGGCTGGACCGCGAGGGCTACCACGACAACGCCAACGAGAAGGTCGACTTCCTCGACTGCGTCTACTACGCGACCGTGACGCTGTCGACGACCGGCTACGGAGACATCGTCCCGTACAGCGACAGCGCGCGGCTGGTCAACGTCCTGCTGATCACGCCGCTGCGCGTGCTGTTCCTGATCATCCTGGTCGGTACCACCCTGGAAGTCCTCACCGAGCGCACCAGGGAAGAGTGGCGGCTGAACCGCTGGAGGAAGAACTTGCGTGACCACACGGTCGTCGTCGGCTTCGGCACCAAGGGCCGCTCGGCCCTGCAGACGCTGCTGGCCACCGGCCTCCAGAAGGAGCAGGTCGTCATCGTCGACCCCAGCACCAAGGTGATCGACATCGCCAACGCGGAGGGCTTCACGGGTGTGGTCGGCGATGCCACGCGCTCCGACGTCCTACTGCGGGCCGAGCTCCAGAAGGCCCGTCAGATCGTCATCGCCACCCAGCGGGACGACACCGCGGTACTGGTCACCCTGACGGCGCGCCAGCTCAACCGCGGCGCGAAGATCGTGGCCGCCGTACGGGAAGAGGAGAACGCGCCGCTGCTGCGCCAGTCGGGAGCCGACGCGGTCATCACGAGCGCGAGCGCGGCCGGCCGGCTGCTCGGCCTGTCGGTGCTCAGCCCGAGCGCGGGCACGGTGATGGAGGACCTGATCCAGCAGGGCAGCGGGCTCGACCTCATCGAACGGCCCGTCACCAGGCCGGAGGTCGGCAAGTCGGTGCGGGACACGGACGACCTGGTGGTCAGTGTGCTGCGCGGACACCGGCTGCTCCCGTACGACGACCCGCACGCGAGCCCGCTCCAGCTGACGGACCGTGTCATCACCATCGTCCGTGCGGCGCCGCCGACTTCACCGCCGGTGGTTCTGGGCCCGGCGGAGTAGCGCCCACTGGGCCCGGCGGGCGGCTTCGCGTAGCCTCCGGGCCATGCATGCGATCACCATCGAGCAGCCCGGCGGCCCCGAGGCCCTGGTGTGGGCCGAAGTCCCCGATCCGGTGGCCGGCGAGGGCGAGGTCCTGGTCGAGGTCACGGCGAGCGCCGTGAACCGCGCCGACATCCTGCAGCGGCAGGGGTTCTACGATCCGCCGCCCGGCGCCTCGCGCCACCCCGGCCTGGAGTGTTCCGGACGGATCGCCGCCATCGGCCCCGGAGTCTCGGGCTGGTCGGTGGGCGACACCGTGTGCGCCCTGCTGGCCGGCGGCGGGTACGCGCAGCGCGTGGCCGTCCCGGCGGGGCAGCTGCTGCCCGTTCCGGCGGGCGTGGACCTCGTGGCGGCCGCCGCGCTGCCCGAGGTCGTGGCCACGGTGTGGTCGAACGTGTTCATGGTGGCGGGCCTGCGCCCCGGCGAGACCCTGCTGGTGCACGGCGGTTCCAGCGGCATCGGCACCATGGCGATCCAGCTGGCGAAGGCGGTCGGCGCGCGGGTGGCGGTGACGGCGGGCGGCAAGGAGAAGCTCGCCCGCTGCGCGGAACTGGGCGCGGACATCCTGATCGACTACCGCGAGCAGGACTTCGTGGAGGAGCTGCGGGCCGCGACCGGCGGGGCCGGGGCGGACGTGATCCTGGACATCATGGGCGCGAAGTACCTGGCGCGGAACGTGGACGCGCTGGCCGTCAACGGCCGTCTCGCGGTGATCGGGCTGCAGGGCGGGGTCAAGGCGGAGCTGAACCTGGGCGCGCTGCTGGCGAAGCGGGCGGCGATCACCGCGACCTCGCTGCGGGCCCGCCCGCTGGAGGAGAAGGCGGCGATCGTGGCGGCCGTACGGGAGCACGTCTGGCCCCTGGTCGCGGCGGGCCGGGTGCACCCCGTGGTCCACGCGGCGTACCCGATGCGGGACGCCGCGGAGGCGCACCGCGTCATGGAGTCCAGCACGCACGTGGGCAAGCTGCTGCTGACCCCGTAGCGGTGCACCACGGCACGGGCTAACAAAGCACTACTAGTGGTCGAGGACCCCGGCGATGCGGTGCGTCACGCCCGGGAAGCGGGGGGACCGGCTGGTGCGGACGAAGACGCTCCAGCCCGGGCGGACGTCGTCGGCACCGCTCGGGAGGTAGGCCGTCAGCTCGGCGCCATCGGGGAGCCTGACCTGCGCGCTCGCCAGCGTCACGGACTCGACCGTGCCGATCCTCTTGCCCCGGCGGAGCTTCGCCGGGCTCGACTTGGTCATCGGTTCTCCCTCGTACGTACGGCGCTCGCGCGGTCGGCCATGGGCGGCCGCGGTCCACCGCAGCTAACCGCACCGCGGGGCCGGGGCCTCGGACCCCGGCCCCGCGACCACCCGTTCGGCGTCAGAGCGAGCGCAGCAGCACCGCCGGGGACTCGACGCAGTCGGCTACGTACCGCAGGAAGCCGCCCGCCGTGCCGCCGTCGCAGACGCGGTGGTCGAAGGTCAGGGACAGCTGGACGACCTGGCGCACGGCCAACTCGCCCTGGTGGACCCACGGCTTCGGGATGATCCGGCCCACGCCGAGCATGGCCGCCTCGGGGTGGTTGATGATCGGCGTCGAGCCGTCGACCCCGAAGACGCCGTAGTTGTTCAGGGTGAACGTCCCGCCGGTCAGGTCGGCCGGGGCCAGCTTCCCGGCCCGCGCGAGCTCGGTCAGGCGGGCGAACTCCGCCGACAGCGACTCCGGGCTGCGCGTCTGGGCGTCACGGACCACCGGGACCATCAGGCCCCGCTCGGTCTGCGCGGCGAAGCCGAGGTGCACGGCCGGGAGCCGGACGATCTCCTTGGCCGCCAGGTCCACGGTGGAGTTGAGCTCCGGGTACCGGGCCAGCGCGGCCGTGCAGATCCGCGCCAGCAGCGCGAGCACCGAGATCTTGGGGCCGCCCACGGCGTTCATCGCCGCCCGGGCCGCCATGAGCTCGGTGGCGTCCGCGTCGACCCAGCAGGTGGCCTCCGGGATCTCCCGGCGGCTGCGCGACAGCTTCTCGGCCACGGCTCCGCGCAGGCCCTTGAGCGGGATCCGCTCGCCCTGCGCGGCCACCGCCGCCGGGGCGGCAGGGGCGGCCGGGACCGGCGCCGGTGCGGGCGCCCGCAGCGCCGCCTCGACGTCCGCCCGCAGGATCAGCCCTTCGGGGCCCGAACCGGTCAGCCCGCGCAGGTCGAGCCCGTTGTCCTTGGCCAGCTTGCGCACCAGCGGGGAGATCACGGGGACCGGCCCGGCCGGGACGGCCACGACGGGCGCCGCCGTCGGCGCGCTGACCGGCGGGGCGACGGGCGCGGTGACCGGCACGGCGGGCTGCGCCGACACCGCGGCGGTGACGGGTCGCACCCGTCGCCGACGCGCCGGGCGCGAGTGGTCCTCGCCGTAGCCGATCAACGGCCGGGGCACGCTGCCAGAGCCTTCGGCCTCCGCCGCCGGGGCCGCCGGGAGCGACGACGCCCCCACCGCCACGGTGATCAGCGGGGCCCCGACCGGCAGCTCCGTACCCTCCTCGCCGAAGCGAGCGGTGACCACGCCCCCGTACGGGCACGGCACCTCGACCATCGCCTTGGCCGTCTCGACCTCGACGACGGGCTGGTCGATCGCCACGACGTCCCCGACCGCGACCAGCCAGCGGACGATCTCCGCCTCGGTCAGGCCCTCGCCCAGGTCGGGGAGCTTGAATTCCATTACCTGCGCCATCAGTTCTCCCACTGCAGGCGGGCCACGGCGTCCAGGATCCGGTCGACGCCCGGCAGGTGGTGCTTCTCCAGCATCGGCGGCGGATACGGGATGTCGAAGCCGGTCACGCGCAGCACCGGCGCCTCCAGGTGGTGGAAGCACCGCTCCATGACGCGGGCGGCGATCTCCGCGCCCGGTCCGCCGAAGCCGCCGGCCTCGTGGACCACGACCGCGCGCCCGGTCCGGCGTACCGCCTGCACGACGGTGTCCTCGTCGAACGGGACCAGCGAGCGCAGGTCCAGGACCTCCAGGTCCCAGCCCTCCGCGCGGGCCGCCTCGGCCGCCTCCAGGCAGACCGGGAGCGAGGGCCCGTAGGTGATCAGCGTCGCGCTCGTGCCCGCGCGCCGGACCAGCGCCTTGCCGATGCCGGGGACGGCCGCCGGTGCGTCCGGCGACCACTGCGCCTTCGACCAGTACAGCCGCTTGGGCTCCAGGAAGACCACCGGGTCGTCGCTCGCGATCGAGGCGCGCAGCAGCCCGTACGCGTCCTCGACCGTCGCCGGGGTCACCACGTGCAGGCCGGGCGTGGCCGTGTAGTACACCTCGGAGGAGTCGCAGTGGTGCTCCACCCCGCCGATCCCGCCGCCGTACGGCACGCGGATGGTGATCGGCAGCGGCATGGCGCCGCGCGTCCGGTTGCGCATCTTCGCCACATGGGAGAGCAGCTGCTCGAACGCCGGGTAGGCGAAGGCGTCGAACTGCATCTCCACCACCGGCCGCAGCCCGTACATGGCCATGCCCACCGCGGCGCCCAGGATCCCGGCCTCCGCGAGCGGGGTGTCCGTGCAGCGGTCCTCGCCGAATTCCTTCGCGAGCCCGTCGGTGATCCGGAAGACCCCGCCCAGCGCCCCGACGTCCTCGCCCATCACGTGGACGGTCGGGTCCTCGGCCATCGCGTCGCGCATGGCCCGGGTCAGGGCCTGGGCCATCGTCGCCGGCTTGGCAGCCACCGTCGTCATCACTCGGACTCCGCTTCGAGCTCGGCACGCAGCATCGCCGCCTGTTCGCGCAGCTGGCCGGTCTGCTCCGCGTAGACGTCTCTGAAGAGGTCCATCGGGTCGAGCACCGGCTCAGCGTTCATCTTCTCCCGCAGTTCCGCCGCCATCACCTCGGCCGCGTCCTTGGCCTCCTGGATGCCCGCCGCGTCGAGCAGCCCGCGCGCGGTCAGCTCGCGCTCCAGCAGCTCCACCGGGTCGTGCGCCTTCCACGCCTCGACCTCGGCGTCGCCGCGGTAGCGGGTCGCGTCGTCGGCGTTGGTGTGCGCCTCGATCCGGTACGTGACGGCCTCGATCAGGGTCGGTCCGCCTCCGGCCCGGGCCCGCCGGACGGCGTCGGACAGCACCTCGTGGACGGCGGCGATGTCGTTGCCGTCGACGAGGCGGCCGGGCATGCCGTACCCCACGGCCTTGTGCGCCAGGGTGGGCGCGGCGGTCTGCTTGGCGAGCGGTACGGATATCGCGAAGCCGTTGTTCTGGACGAGGAAGACCACCGGGGCCTGCCAGACGGCCGCGAAGTTCAGCGCCTCGTGGAAGTCGCCCTCGCTGGTGCCGCCGTCGCCGACCATGGCGAGCGCGACCACGTCGTCCCCGCGCAGCCGGGCGGCGTGCGCCAGGCCCACCGCGTGCGGCAGCTGGGTGGCCAGCGGGGTGCACAGGGGGGCTATCCGGTGCTCGCGCGGGTCGTACCCGGTGTGCCAGTCGCCGCGCAGCAGGGTCAGCGCCTGTACGGGGTCCAGCCCGCGGGCCACGGCCGCGAGGGTGTCGCGGTAGCTCGGGAAGAGCCAGTCCTGCTCCTCCAGGACCAGCGCGGCCGCGATCTCGCAGGCCTCCTGGCCGACGGTGGAGGGGTATACGGCCAATCGGCCCTGCCGGGTGAGGGCGGTCGCCTGTGCGTTGTAGCGGCGGCCGCGCACCAGCTCGGCGTAGCACCGGCGCATCAGCTCCGGGTCGAGCCCGTCGGCGGCCGGAGTGCCCAGCACCCGGTACGGCTCGGGGTCCGGGAGCAGCGGGGCGGCATCCGTACGGGGCCTCCAGGCGGGCGGCGGGGTGGAACGGTGGGACGCACCGGCACCGGGCAGCTCTTGGACCGTCATGGCGGCGTACACCTCCTCGTGGGAAGCGGGCAGGGAGAGCCTCGGATGTGAGGCGCCTCACCTACCGATTGTTCGGTTGTCTGCGCAATTTGGCTACAGGCGGCTCCAGGCTGTGGACAAAGTGGCGCCGGGGCCCTGGGATGGATGCAGGACGTCCAGGAGAGGGAGGCAGTGGGCGATGGCGGATGAACAAATGGCCGGAGCGGGTTCCGCGCAGGTCCCGCCGGGAGGTGCCCCCGGGACCCCGTCGGTCCCGCCGGCCCCCCAGGCACCGGCGCGCGCGCTGGATCCCGTCGACCGTTCGATCATGCGGCTGCTCCAGACGGACGGCCGGGCGTCGATACGGTCGGTCGCCGAGCAGGTGCACGTCTCCCGGGCGAACGCCTACGCGCGGATCAACCGGCTGATAGACGACGGCGTGATCCGCGGCTTCACGGCCCGCGTGAACCACGAACGCGCGGGCCAGGGCGCCTCCGCGTACATCACGCTGAAGATCGTCCAGAACTCCTGGCGGACGGTGCGCGAGCAGCTCCGCGAGCTCCCGGGCGCGGCCCACATCGCCCTGGTCAGCGGGGACTTCGACGTCCTCCTGCTGGTGCACACCCCGGACAACCGCACCCTGCGCGAGCTGGTCCTGACCCGCCTCCAGGCCATCCCGGAAGTCCTCTCCACCCGCACGCTGCTGGTGTTCGAGGAAACGGACCTCCTCGACCGCGGCCCGGGCTCGGGCGCCGGACCGACGATCTCGGAGGAGTAGCTCAGCGAGTGGCTCAGCGCTTCGTGCGCAGGCCGTCCAGGGCCATGCTGACCACCGCGTCGGCGAGCTGGTCGGGGGGCGTGCCCGGGTGCGGGCGGTACCACTCGACCAGGGAGTTGACCATGCCGAACAGCAGGCGGGTGGCCAGCCGGATGTCGACGTCGGCCCGCAGGTCACCCTCGGCCGCGGCGGCCTTGAGCAGGTCCGCGACCTGGTGGTCGAACTCCCGGCGGCGCTCCAGCGCCCACCGCTCGGTACGGGTGTTGCCGCGCACGCGCAGCAGGAGCGTCACGTACGGCAGCTCCGCCACCAGGACCTCGACCGTCCGGCGGGTGACGTACTCGACCCGCTCGACCGCGCGGCCCCGTACGGCGCCCTGCTCCTCCAGCACCGCGAAGAGGCCGTCCAGCGCCCGGCTGACGGCCCGGCGCAGCAGCTCCTCCTTGCCCGCGACGTGGTGGTAGATCGACGACTTGGAGATTCCGGCCGCCTTGGAGAGGTGCTCCATCGAGGTGCCGTCGTAGCCCCGCTCGTTGAAGACCTGGACGGCGACGGACAGCAGCGTCTCGGGCGTGTACGTGTCCCGCCTGGCCGCCGTCACTGCGACTCCTGCGCTTCGGCCGTGTCCTCGTCACCGGCGGCGTAGCCCAGCCGGAACAGCGCCAGCGAGGGCGCGTAGCGGCCGCCGGGGCAGCGCTCGTCGAGGTTGTGGAGCAGGTCGTAGGCCCAGTCCCGGCCGAGCCGGTCGTGCCATTCGGCGGGCCCGAGCGGGTAGTTGACGCCGAGCCGCATGGCGGTGTCGATGTCCTCGGCCGCGGCCGCGCCGCGGGCGACCGCGTCGGCGGTGAGGTCGATCAGCATCGCCACGGTCCTGGCGACGATCATGCCGGGGACGTCGCCGATGACGGAGACCTTCTTGCCGAGCTTCTGGAACAGCCCGACCGCCTCGGCGAGGGTCCGCTCGCTGGTGTCCTCGCCGGCGGAGAGCGCGATCCGGGTGGCGCCGCGGTAGTCGAGCGCGAGGTCGAAGTACACGACGTCCGCGAACTCGATCGCCGTCTTGCCGTCCGCGAGGACGAGCTGGCCCTCCCCGGGGAGCTGGATATACGGGCCCCCGTGCGGGGTGGCGTCGACCGCGATCCCCGCCTCCTCGAAGAGGTCGGCCAGCTCGGCGGCCGGTCCGAGGTCGCCGACGACGGAGACCTTCGCCGGGGCGTCCTCGGGGCCGGCGGTGTGCGGGGCGGACGCCTTCGCGTCCGGGCCGTACAGGAACCAGCCGTGTCCCGACTTGCGGCCGAGGCGGCCCGACTGGACCAGCCGGCGCTGCGCGAGGGAGGGGGTGAACTTGGGGCTTCGGAAGAACGACTCCCACACCGAGCGGGTGACGGCCTCGTTCACGTCCTGCCCGATCAGGTCGGTCAGCGCGAAGGGGCCCATCTTGAAGCCGCCGCTCTCGCGGAGCACGGCGTCGATGGTGGCGGGGTCGGCGCCCTGCTCCTCGTACACCGCGAAGGCCTCGGCGTAGAAGGGGCGGGCGATCCGGTTGACGATGAAGCCCGGGGTGTCGGCGCAGCGGACCGGCGTCTTCCCCCAGCCCAGCACGGTGGCGTACGCACGGTCGGCGGCGGCCGGGTCGGTCGCGAAACCGCTGACCACCTCGACCAGCGGGAGCAGCGGGGCCGGGTTGAAGAAGTGCAGGCCGAGGAAGCGGCCGGGGTGCGCGAGACCGGCGGCGAGCTCGGTGACGGACAGCGAGGAGGTGTTGGTGGCCAGCAGGGCGTCCGGCGAAACCACCTCTTCGAGTGCCGCGAAGAGCGCCCGCTTGACGGTGACGTCCTCGACGACGGCCTCGACGACGAGCGCGGCCCCGGCAAGGGCGGACAGCTCGGCGGCCGAATCGATTCGGCCGATCGCGTCCTCGGCCTCGGCCCGGTCCAGCCGGCCCTTGGCGGCCATCCGTTCGACGCGGTCCTGGACCATGCCGACGCCGTCGGCGGCCAGCGCCGCGTTGATGTCGTAGATCAGCACGCGGTGACCTGCGAGAAGGGCGACCTGGGCGATGCCCTGTCCCATGGTTCCGGCGCCTACGACCGCCACAGTGCGGGACCGCTCGATTGCTGTCATGACCCGATCCTCCCGCACCGACTTGTCCACAGGTCTGCCGGGCCCTCTTGTCCCGACCGATCGTTCGGTTACTCTAACTCCAGTCTGCTCTTTTTCGCCCGGCTCAACGAGGAGTTGGTCTTGATGGCCGCCGACCAGTCCGCCGCAGCACTGCCCGCGTCCCTCCTGTCGGAGCGGCACCGGCCGACCCTCGACCAGGCGCTGGCCGCCATCCGCAGCCGCGCCTACTGGTCCCCGCACCCCGAGCACCCGAAGGCGTACGGCGAGACCGCGCCGGCGGACGGGCTCGCCGCCTTCAAGGCCCTCGACGGCACCCGGTTCGAGCTGGACCAGCCCGGCACTGACGGCTGGACCGGCGGCGAGGTCTCCCCGTACGGCCCGGCGCTCGGCGTGGAGTACCCGCACGCGGACATCGACGTGCTGCTGCCCGCGATGAAGGCCGGCATCGGCGCCTGGCGCGACGCCGGCCCCGAGGTGCGCGCCCTGGTCTGCATCGAGATCCTGTCGCGCATCTCCGCCCGCACGCACGAGTTCGCGCACGCGGTCATGCACACCAGCGGCCAGGCCTTCATGATGGCGTTCCAGGCCGGCGGCCCCCACGCGCAGGACCGCGGCCTGGAGGCCGTGGCCTACGCGTACGAGGAGCAGACCCGGGTCCCGGGGCAGGCCGACTGGTCCAAGCCGCAGGGCAAGAAGGACCCGCTGGAGCTGGGCAAGACCTTCACCGCGGTCCCGCGCGGCATCGCCCTCATGATCGGCTGCAACACCTTCCCGACCTGGAACGGCTACCCGGGCCTGTTCGCCTCCCTGGCCACCGGCAACCCGGTGCTGGTCAAGCCGCACCCCCGCGCCGTCCTCCCGCTGGCGCTCACGGTCAAGGTGGCGCGCGAGGTCCTCGCCGGGGCCGGCTTCGACCCGAACCTGGTGGCACTGGCGGTGGAGCGGCCGGGCGAGGGCATCGCCAAGACCCTCGCGGTCCGCCCCGAGATCAAGCTGATCGACTACACCGGTTCCACGGAGTTCGGCGACTGGCTGGAGGACAACGCCCGCCAGGCGCAGGTCTACACGGAGAAGGCCGGCGTCAACACCGTCGTCCTCGACTCCACCGACAACTACAAGGGGATGCTGTCCAACCTGGCCTTCTCGCTGTCCCTGTACAGCGGCCAGATGTGCACCACCCCGCAGAACCTGCTGATCCCGCGCGACGGCATCGCCACGGACGCCGGCCACAAGTCGTACGACGAGGTCGTCGCCGATCTCGCGGCCTCGGTCGGCGGGCTGCTCGGCGACGACGCGCGGGCCAACGCGCTGCTGGGCGCGCTGGTCAACCCGGACGTCAAGGCCCGGCTGGAGGCGGCGGCCGGGCTGGGCGAGGTCGCGCTGGCCTCGCGGGAGATCGCGAACCCCGAGTTCCCGGACGCGGTCGTGCGTACGCCGGTGATGGTGAAGCTGGACGCCGCCAAGCCGGACCCGGAGGCCCCGTACCTCTCCGAGTGCTTCGGCCCGGTCTCCTTCGCGGTGGCCGTGGACTCCACGGCGGACGCCCTCGACCTGCTGCGCCGCACGGTGCGGGAGAAGGGCGCGATGACGGTCGGCGCGTACACGACGTCCGCGGACACCGAGCGGGCCATCGAGGAGGTCTGCCTGGAGGAGTCGGCGCAGCTCTCGCTGAACCTCACGGGCGGGGTGTTCGTCAACCAGACCGCGGCCTTCTCCGACTTCCACGGCTCCGGCGGCAACCCCGCGGCGAACGCGGCGCTGTGCGACGGGGCGTTCGTGGCGAACCGCTTCCGGGTGGTGGAGGTTCGCCGCCAGGCGTAGCCGGGGCCGGGGCGGGAGCCACAGCCGTTACGGCTTCGGCCCGCCCCAGTGGAAGAGGGTCATGGCCACGCTGGTGGCCAGGTTGTAGCTGGAGACCTGCGGCCGCATCGGCAGGGACACCAGGTGGTCGGCGCGGGCACGCAGCTCGGGCGAGATGCCGTGGCGTTCGGAGCCGAAGGCGAGCAGGGCGTCGTCCGGGAGGGTGAGGGAGCGGATGTCCTCGCCCTCCGGGTCGAGCGCGTACAGCGGCCCGGGCGGCAGGGTCTCCAGCGTGACCCGGTCGACGGTGGTGGCGTAGTGCAGGCCGGCGCCCGCGCGGACCACGTTCGGGTGCCAGGGGTCGAGGTCGCCGCGGGTGACGACGCCGGTGGCGCCGAAGCCCGCCGCGAGCCGGACGACCGCGCCGACGTTGCCGAGGTTGCGGGGGTTGTCGAGCACGACGACCGGCGCCCGGCGGTCCGGCTCCGCCAGGGCCGCGCGCCCGGCCTCCCGCGCGGGCCGCACCGCGAGCGCGGCGACCCCGGTGGGATGCACGCGGGGCAGCAGCCCCTTGAGCGGCGCCCGGCGCACCAGCCGGGCCACCTCGGCCTCCACGTCCGGAGCCAGCTCGCGGGCGAGGTCCCGTACCGCGCCGGGCTCGTCCGCGACGACCATCCGTACCTCGGCCCCGAACCGCAGGGCGTGCTTCAGCGCGTGGAATCCGTCCAGCAGGACCAGGTCCCCCGCCTCGGCGGCCTCCCGCCACCGCCGCACCGTCTCGTCCGCACTTCCCTGCTCGCTCATGCCCCGACCCTACGGCGCCCGGCCGGGCACGGCGGCGCAGGTCAGGTCAGGTCAGGTCAGGTCAGGTCAGGTGGGCTCGGATCGGATCGGCTCGGGCGGGCTCAGCTCAGGGCGGAGCCCGCCGGCACCTGGGCGGGCTCGGCGTCCGGCGGGGGCGGCGCGTCCGCCCCGCGGCGGGGCCTCAGCCGAGCGGCCCGCGCGCCGAGCCGGACCAGGAACGCGGTCGGCAGGAACACCGCGTCGGCGGCGATCATCGCCAGGGAGAAGAACGGCAGCCCCAGCAGCACCGCGATCCCCGCGTGCTCGACCATCATCACGGCGAGCAGCACGTTCTTGATCCGCCGGTTGAACAGCGTGAACGGGAACGCCACCTGCACCGCCACCGTCCCGTACGACAGCAGCATCACCATCGTCCCGCTGCTCGCGAGCAGCGACGACAGTCCCGGCCAAGGGGTGAAGTAGTCCAGCCCCAGCGGGTAGTACAGCGCGGTTCCGTCCTGCCACCGCGACCCCTGGATCTTGTACCAGCCCGCGGTCGCGTAGATCAGGCAGACCTCCGCCATGATCACCAGCATCCCCGCGTTGTGCAGCACGTTCGCGAGGACGTCGAGGACCGCCCGTCCCTCCCCGGCCGGCTCGTAGCGGTCGACCATCCACCACACCGCGGTGCCCACCCACACGGCCGCGAACGCCACCAGCCAGCCGTACCCGAAGCGCGCCGTCACCGCCCCGTACGCGAAGAGCACGCCGAGGACGGCCCACAGCACCGGCCCGGCCGCCCCGGCCGAGGCCGATCCGCGGCGCTCCGCCCGCCTCGCGTCCAGGGACCACACCTGCGCGCACCGCGTCAGCACCAGGTAGATCGCCATCAGGTGGATGACGTTGTCCCCGCCGTCGCCCATGAAGACGCTGCGGTTCTGCAGCGACAGCACTCCGACCATGAACAGCACCGACATCGCCCGCGCCCGCCAGCCCAGCATCAGCAGCAGGCTCGCCAGCACCGACACGGCGTACACGAGCTCGAACCACAGCGTCGAGTCCGACCACATCAGCACCGTGAACGCCCGGTTGGAGGCGATCAGGCGCTCGGCCATCTCCCAGCTCCACGGGCCGTCGGGCCCGTACAGCTCGTGCCGGTTCGGGAACTCCCACAGCAGGAAGAACAGCCAGGTCCCGGCGAAGCCGATGCGGATCACGGCGCTCTGGTACGGGCCCAGCGCCTGCCCGGTGACCTTCGCCAGCGCCCGCGAGGCGGACGCCCGCACCCTCACACCGTCCACCACGCCAGCTCCCGGTAGTACGTCTCGGTGTCGGACTTCTCGTCGGACCACTTCGGCGCGGCCACCGCCTTCGTCGCCGAGCGCAGCTGGATCCGTACGATCACCGCACCGGCCGGCTGCCGGGGCTCCAGCCGCGCCAGCGCGATGCGCCTCAGGTACTGCTCCGACAGCTCGCCGCGCTCGCCGTTCGCCTTGTTGTCGTCGTCGTGGGAGCCGGTGTAGAAGTCCCAGGCCCGCCGGAGCTCGTTCTGCTGGGTATGGCTCGGCAGCAGGTTGTGCCGGATGGCCGCGCCGTCCTCGGCGGACAGGTCGCGCCAGTCGCCGGTGACCAGCTCGCCGTCCGCGCCGCGCACCTGGGCCCGTACCTGCACCGCGATGTTCTGCTGGAGCGGATTGGGGGCGAAGAGCTTCCAGTTCTGTTCGAACTCGGGGTAGATCCAGTCGTCGACCGTCCGCGCGTGCTGCTTGCTGACGGTGTTGCTCGGGGCCACGTGCAGGAAGACCAACGCCAGGTGCCAGCAGGCGGCCACGGCCACGGCGCCCAGCGCGAGCGCGGCGGCGACCCGGTAGGGAGCGGACAGGCCGGCGATACCGGGCGCCCGCGGCGGCGGGGCGGCCGTTTCCACGGGCTCTCGCAGCGGCGGGGCGGCCGTTTCCACGGGCTCTCGCTCGTTCGAATCCATCCCGTCCCGATCGTCCGGCGTCCACAGGGTTGACCACAGAGGTTGACACCCTACGGGCCTGCGTCTCACCATTGAAGAGGATGAACCGAACGATCGGTCGGTCGGGCGGACGGACACTCTGGCAAGGGGACCGGGATGGTTGCAGTGACCCCGGAAACGGGGCAGGACCTCGGCGCGCAGCTCGCGGCGGCGTTCGACGCGGCCGTGGCGGCGGACGAGCGCGTGGAGCCGCGGGACTGGATGCCCGACGAATACCGCGCCACCCTGGTCCGCCAGATGGCCCAGCACGCCCACTCCGAGATCATCGGCATGCAGCCCGAGGCCAACTGGATCACCCGCGCGCCCTCGCTGCGCCGCAAGGCGATCCTGATGGCGAAGGTCCAGGACGAGGCGGGCCACGGCCTGTACCTCTACAGCGCCGCCGAGACGCTGGGCACCAGCCGCGACGAACTGCTGGACAAGCTCCACGCGGGCAAGCAGAAGTACTCCTCGATCTTCAACTACCCCACGCTGACCTGGGCCGACGTCGGCGCGATCGGCTGGCTGGTCGACGGCGCCGCGATCACCAACCAGGTACCGATCTGCCGCTGCTCCTACGGCCCCTATGCGCGGGCCATGGTCCGGATCTGCAAGGAGGAGTCCTTCCACCAGCGCCAGGGCTTCGAGCTCCTCATGGCCCTCTCCAAGGGCACCGAGGAGCAGCACGCGATGGCGCAGGACGCGGTCGACCGGTGGTGGTGGCCCTCGCTGATGATGTTCGGCCCGCCCGACGGCGAGTCGGCGCACTCGGCGCAGTCCATGGCCTGGCGGATCAAGCGGCACTCCAATGACGAGCTGCGCCAGCGCTTCGTGGACATCGCCGTCCCGCAGGCCGAGGCGCTCGGCCTGACCCTGCCCGACCCGGACCTGAAGTGGAACGAGGAGCGCGGGCACCACGACTTCGGCGCGATCGACTGGGCGGAGTTCTGGGACGTGCTCAAGGGCAACGGCCCCTGCAACGACCAGCGCATCGGCCAGCGCCGCAGGGCACACGAGGAAGGCGCCTGGGTCCGCGAGGCGGCCGCGGCCTATGCCGAGAAGCACGCACACGCAGGACAGGCAGCACGGGAAGTCACGGAAAGCGAGGCACGGGTATGACGCAGAACTGGCCGCTGTGGGAGGTGTTCGTGCGCTCGCGGCGCGGCCTCTCGCACACGCACGCGGGAAGCCTGCACGCCCCCGACGCGGAGATGGCCTTGCGCAACGCCCGCGATCTCTACACCCGGCGCGGCGAGGGCATCTCGATCTGGGTGGTCCCCTCCGCCGAGATCACCGCATCCTCGCCGGACGAGCGGGACCCCTTCTTCGCCCCGTCCGCCGACAAGCCGTACCGGCACCCCACGTTCTACGAGATCCCCGAGGGGGTGCACCACCTGTGACCAGCACCGATGTCGTGAATTCCGCAGCCCTTGCCCTCGGGGACGACGCGCTGATCCTCTCCCACCGCCTCGGCGAGTGGGCGGGCCACGCGCCGGTCCTGGAGGAGGAGGTCGCCCTCGCCAACATCGCCCTCGACCTGCTCGGCCAGGCCCGGATCCTGCTGTCCATGGCCGGCGACGAGGACGAGCTGGCGTTCCTGCGCGAGGAGCGGTCCTTCCGCTGCCTCCAGCTCGTCGAGCAGCCGAACGGCGACTTCGCCCACACCATCGCCCGCCAGCTCTACTTCTCGCTCTACCAGCACGAGCTCTACGGCATGCTCGCGGCCGGGGACGGCCCGTTCGGGCCGCTCGCCGCCAAGGCGGTCAAGGAGACGGCGTACCACCGCGACCACGCCGAGCAGTGGACGCTGCGGCTCGGCGACGGCACCGAGGAGAGCCGCAGCCGCATGCGGACCGCGCTGGACGCGCTGTGGAAGTACACCGGCGAGATGTTCCAGCCGGTGGACGGACTCGACGGCGTGGACTGGGCCGCCCTGGAGGAGCGCTGGCTGGCCTCGCTGACCGGTGTACTGGAGCGGGCCGGGCTCGCACTGCCCGAGGGCCCGCGCACCGGCGCCTGGGCGGCCGGGGCCGGGCGCCAGGGCCTGCACACCGAGCCGTTCGGGCGGCTGCTCGCCGAGATGCAGCACCTGCACCGGAGCCACCCGGGGGCGTCATGGTGACGTACACCGACCGCACCACCGGCGCCGAGGCGCAGGACGCGACCGCGGGCACGACCCGGCTGGAGGCGGAGCTCGCCGCGCTGGCCGGCTCCGTGCCCGACCCCGAGCTGCCCGTGCTCACCCTCGGCGAGCTCGGCGTCCTGCGCGGCGTTCGGATGCATGAGGACGGCCACGCCGAGGTCACCCTCACCCCCACGTACACCGGCTGCCCCGCCATCGAGGCCATGTCCGCGGACATCGAGCGGGTCCTGACCGACCACGGGATACCCCGGGTGCAGGTCCGCACCGTGCTCGCCCCCGCCTGGTCGACCGACGACATCAGCGCCGAGGGCCGCCGCAAGCTGGCCGAGTTCGGCATCGCCCCGCCGCGGCCGCACGCCGCCGACGGACCCGTACCGCTCACCCTGTCGGTCCGCTGCCCCCACTGCGGATCCACCGACACCGAGCTGCTCAGCCGGTTCTCCTCCACCGCGTGCAAGGCACTGCGCCGCTGCGCCGCGTGCCGTGAACCGTTCGACCACTTCAAGGAGCTGTAAATGGCTGTGTCCACGCCGGCCACGCCGTCAGCCTCGATGGTGACCCCGCGCCCCGCACGGCACGGCGCGTTCCACCCGCTGACGGTGGCCGCGGTCGAGCCGCTCACCGACGACTCCGTGGCACTGACCCTGGCCGTTCCGCCGGAGCTGCGCGACGAGTACCGGCACGCACCCGGCCAGCACCTCACGCTGCGCCGCAGCACCCCGGGCGGCTCCGAGGTCCGGCGCACCTACTCGATCTGCTCCCCCGCCCCGGCGGCCAACGGGCCCGGGCCCGCGCTGCTGCGGGTCGGCGTGCGCCTGGTCGAGGGCGGAGAGTTCTCCACGTTCGCGCACAAGGAGGTCGCCGCCGGGGACGTACTCGACGTGATGGTCCCGGCCGGGCGGTTCGTCCTGGACCCGGTCGCCGCCCCGGCCGCCGCCCACTACGCGGCCGTCGTCGGTGGCAGCGGCATCACCCCGGTGCTGTCGATCGCCGCCACGCTGCTCGCGACCCGGCCCGATGCCCGCTTCTGCCTGGTGCGCAGCGACCGCACCGCCGCGTCGACGATGTTCCTGGAAGAGGTCGCCGACCTGAAGGACCGCTACCCCGAGCGGTTCCAGCTGGTCACGGTCCTGTCCCGGGAGGAGCAGGACGCCGGGCTGCCGTCCGGACGGCTCGACGAGGAGCGGCTCACGGCCCTGCTCCCCGCGCTGCTGCCGGTGGCCGACCTGACGGGCTGGTTCCTCTGCGGGCCGTACGGGCTGGTCCTCGGCGCGGAGCGGGCCCTCGGCGCCCTGGGCGTGGTGCGGACCCGGATCCACGAGGAGATCTTCCACGTCGAGGACACGGCCGCACCGGCCCCCGCCCCGACCTCCGCCACCGCCGCGCACGGGCGGGTCACCGCCAGGCTCGACGGGCGCTCCGGCACCTGGGCGGTCCGGGACGGCGAATCCCTGCTGGACGCGGTGCTGCGCAACCGCGCCGACGCCCCGTACGCCTGCAAGGGCGGGGTCTGCGGTACCTGCCGGGCCTTCCTGGTGACGGGCGAGGTCCGGATGGACCGCAACTTCGCCCTGGAATCGGATGAGACCGAGGCCGGGTTCGTGCTGGCCTGCCAGTCGCACCCGGTGACGGAGGAAGTGGAGATCGACTTCGACCGCTGAGTGCGCTGCCTGTCCTTTTTCGAGGCCTGTCCTTTTTCAAGAACCTGTTCTATCTTGACGCTCCGTCAGACCTGAACGGAATCCGGTGCGCGCGGGAGGACAGGCAGTGGACTTCACCTTCACCGAGGAGCAGCAGGCCGCCGTCGAGGCGGCGAAGGCGGTGTTCGCGGACGTCGCCCCGGACGGCGTGCCCAGCCCCGCGCTCACGCCGAGGGCCGTGGCCGAGGAGTTCGACCGCGGGCTGTGGGCCAAGCTGGCCGACTCCGACCTGCTGAGCCTGGTCCTCGCCGAGGAGTACGGCGGGGCGGGACTCGACGCCATCGCCCTGTGCCTGGTGCTGCGCGAGTCCGCCAGGGTGCTGGCCCGGGTGCCGCTGCTGGAGCACTGTGCCACCGCCATGGCCGTCCAGGCCCACGGCAGTCCCGAGCTGAAGTCCGCCCTGCTGCGCGACGCCGGGCGGGGCAGCCTCGTCCTCACCGCGGCAGCGCACGGCCGCACCGGGCACGACCCGGCCGAGCTGTCCGTCACCGCCCGCAGCGACGGCGGGGAATGGGTCCTGGACGGGGTGCAGACCGCCGTCGCCTGGGCGCAGAACGCCGACTGGATCGCCGTACCCGCCCACTCCGGGGAGGGCGAGGCCGTCCTCGCGTTCGTCCCGCGCCTCACCGCCGGGCTGACCCTCGCCGAGCAGTACTCCACGAGCGGGGAGCGGCTCGCCGAACTCTCCCTGGACGGCGTCCGCGTGCCGGCCGCCCACCTCGTCGACCGGCCCGACGCCTGGGAGCGGCTCCGCCAGCTCCTCGCCACCGGCACCTGCGCGCTCGCGCTGGGCCTCGGCGAGGGCGTGCTCACGATGACCAGCCAGTACACGAGCAAGCGCGAGCAGTTCGGCTTCCCGGTGGCCACCTTCCAGGCCGTCGCCGTCCAGGCCGCCGACCGCTACATCGACCTGCGCGCCATGGAGGTCACCCTCTGGCAGGCCGCCTGGCGGCTCGACGCCTCGACCGGCGGGGCGGGCGGGCTGCTGCCGAGCGCCGGTGACGTCGCAGTGGCCAAGATCTGGGCCTCCGAAGGCGTACGCCGGGTCGTACAGACCGCCCAGCACCTGCACGGCGGCTTCGGCGCCGACACCGACTACCCGCTGCACCGCTACCACGCGTGGGCGAAGCAGCTGGAGCTCCAGCTCGGCCCGGCCGCCGTCCACGAGGAGGCGCTGGGCGACCTGCTGGCCGCCCACCCCCTCGCCTGAGACCGGCCACGGCCACGGCCGGGCCCACGGCTGCATCCGGGCTACAGCACGAAGGCCGGGTTCCCGCCGTCCGTCACCATCGGGCGCCCGGCGCCGTCCCAGGCCAGCATTCCGCCGTCGATGTTGACGGCGTCGATGCCCTGGTTCAGCAGGTACTGGGTGACCTGCGCGGAACGCCCGCCCACCCGGCACATCACGTGGACGCGGCCGCCGTCCTCATTGGCCTCCGTCAGCTCGCCGAAGCGGGCCACGAAGTCGCTCATCGGGATGTGCAGCGCACCTTTCACATGCCCGGCCGCCCATTCGTCGTCCTCACGGACGTCCAGGACAAAGCCTTCGGAGGGCACCGCGGCGGCGTCCACCGAGGGAAGCGGTCCGAAGTTCATACGTCGCCTTCTCTCATCGCAGATAGGAGGGCCAACCTATCCGAGGGCCGTCACGCGGTGGCGATGGCCGCCAGTTCCGCCTCGCGCTCGGAGACCTGCGCCAGCAGCTGCTCCGCGATCTCCTCCAGCAGCCGGTCCGGGTCCTCGGGCGCCATCCGCAGCATCGACCCGATCGCGCTGTCCTCCAGCTCCCGGGCGACCACCGACAGCAGCTCCTTGCGCCGGGACAGCCACTCCAGCCGCGCGTACAGCTCCTCGCTCTCGCTCGGCTGCGCCTGCTCCGGTGCCGGACCGGCCGCCCACTCCTCGGCCAGCTCGCGCAGCAGCCGCTCCTCGCCCCGCCCGTAGGCGGCATTGACCCGCGCGATGAACGCGTCCCGACGCTCCCGCTCCGCCTCGTCCTGGGCCAGGTCCGGGTGCGCCTGACGGACCAGCTCGCGGTAGAGGCGGCGTACCTCCTCCGTCGGACGCACGCGCTCCGGCGGCTTCACGCTCCGGTCGGTGAGCATCGCGGACGCGTCGTCGGAGATCCCGTCCGAGTCCAGCCAGTCGTGGAACAGCTCCTCCACCCCCGGCATGGGCATCACCAGGGAACGGGCCTCACGCGCCAGGCGCAGGTCCTCCGCGTCCCCGGTGCGGGCCGCCTTCGCCTCGGCGATCAGGGCGTCCAGCTCGTCGAGCCGCGAGTACATCGGGCCGAGCTTCTGGTGGTGGAGCCGGGAGAAGTTCTCCACCTCCACACGGAAGGTCTCCACCGCGATCTCGAACTCGATCAGTGCCTGCTCAGCGGCCCGCACGGCACGCTCCAGGCGTGCCTCGGGCCGCTCGTCGCCGGAGGGGCCGGGCTCTTCGGGGGCTGTCTGCTCGCTCACCCGGCCAGCCTAAGGCCCGATCGCGCGGGTGTTTCACGTGAAACATCGGCCGGTTTCACGTGAAACACCGCCGCCGGGGTCCTCAGACCCCGGCCTCCGCCGCGATCCGCCCGGACCGCACCGCGGCCACCAGATCCGCGTGGTCGGCCTCGCTGCGGTCGGCGTAGGCCACGGCGAAGGCGGCCATCGCCTCGTCGAGCTCCTCGTTCTTCCCGCAGTACCCGGCCAGGACCCGCGGATCGGCGCTGTGCGCATGCGCCCGGGCCAGCAGCGCGCCGGTCATCCGGCCGTAGTCGTCGAACTGCTCGACGGCCAGCGCCGCCGGGTCCACGCTGCCCTTGCGGTTGCGGAACTGCCGGACCTGGAACGGCCGGCCCTCCACCGTGGTCCAGCCGAGCAGGATGTCGGACACCACCTGCATCCGCTTCTGCCCGGCCACCACCCGGCGCCCCTCGTGCTCCTCCGGCGCGGAGGCGAAGCCCAGCGCGGGCAGGTGCGGCAGCAGTACCGAGGGCCGGGCCTCCTTCACCTGAAGGACCAGCGCCTCGCCCCGGTGGTCGAGCAGCAGCACCACGTAGGAGCGGGTCCCGACGCTGCCGGTGCCCACCACCCGGAAGGCCACGTCGTGGATCGCGTACCGGGCCAGCAGCGGCAGCCGGTCCCCCTGGAGGGTCTCCAGGTACGGGCCCAGCGATGCGGCCACGGCCGCCGCCTCCCCGTCCCCGACCCGGCGCAGCACCGGCAGCGCGTCGACGAACCGGCGGCTCCCGTCGGGCGCCGCCTCGGTGGACCTGGCGGCGAAGCGGGCGGAGGTGTTGTTGCGCGCCTTCTCCGAGACCCGCTCCAGCGTGCCCAGCAGGTCCCGGGCATCGGTGTGCGAGACGAGTTCCTCGTCGGCGATGGCGTTCCACGCGTCCAGGGCCGGCAGCTTGGCCAGCAGCCGCATGGTCCGGCGGTAGGCGCCCACCGAGTCGAGGGCGGCGGCCCGGCAGGTGTCCTCGTCCGCGCCGGCCACCCGCCCGGCCAGCACCAGCGAGGTCGCCAGCCGCTTCAGGTCCCACTCCCAGGGCCCGAACACGGTCTCGTCGAAGTCGTTGAGGTCGATGACGAGTCGGCCGCGCGCGTCTCCGTACAGCCCGAAGTTGGCCGCGTGGGCGTCCCCGCAGATCTGCGCACCGACGCCGGTCACCGGCCCGCCGGACAGGTCGTACGCCATCAGCCCGGCCGAACCGCGCAGGAAGGCGAAGGGGTTGGCGGCCATCCGGCCCACCCGTATCGGCGCCAGCTCGGCGACCCGCCCGACGTTGGACTCCTCCACCGCCCGCACCGCGTCGGGGCGTCCGGCCGGGGCCTCGAAGCGGGCGTGCGCAGACCTCGGCACGCGCGTACGCAGCGCCCTGCCGGCCTCCTTGGGCGAACCGGCCCGGGACCCGGCACCGGCACCGGGGCCGCCCGCGGCCCCCGTCCCACCCCACCGTGCGAATCCGCCGACGACCGGTATCCGCCCCGTCACATCCGGTGCCACCACGCGCTGTTCCGGTACTGCAATCATTCGCGCCGCCCCCACCCGTACTGTTCGTACCGCTCGATCGACATCAAAGGACATCAAGTCGGCCCGACCGTATCTACAGCCCGGCGTCCCTGGCCAGCAGGGCCGCCTGCACCCGGTTCTCGCACTCCAGCTTCGCCAGGATCCGGCTGACGTACGTCTTCACCGTTGCCTCGCTCATGTGCAGCCGCCGGCCCGCGTCCGCGTTGGAGAGCCCCTCCCCCAGCAGGGCCAGCACCCCGCGCTCCCGCTCGCTCAGCGCCGCGACCCGCTGCCGGGCCTCCTCGCCGCGCCCCACGGCCTGCCCCGAGGCCAGCTGGTCGACCACGTGCCGGGTCGCCGCCGGCGAGAGGTACGCGTCCCCGGCCGCGGCCGCCCGTACCGCGCCGATCAGCTCACCGGGCGCCGAGTCCTTCAGCAGGAACCCCGCGCTGCCCTGGCCCAGCGCCCGCAGCACGTTCTCCTTCTCCCCGAAGGTGGTCAGGACCAGCGCCCGGACATCGGGCAGCACCCGCGCCAGCTCGCCGAGCGCGGTCAGCCCGTCCATCACCGGCATCTGGATGTCCAGCAGCACGACGTCCGGCGCGTGCGACCGCGCCAGCTCCACCGCCTCCCGGCCGTTGCCCGCCTCGGCGACGACCTCGATGTCCGGCGCCGAGGTCAGGATCATCCTGATCCCGGCCCGGATCAGCGGTTCGTCATCGGCGATCACCACTCGGATCACCCTGGCTGTCACCCGCGTCACCCGCGCTCCTACTTCTTGACCTCGTAAAACTGTTTGTCGACGAGCTTGCCGTCCTTGAAGCAGAACCGGAAAACCTGGTCCGTGGACAGGTCCGTGCCCTCCTTGGACAGGAGCACCAGGCACTTCGAGCCCTCCGGCACGGGCGGCCCCTTCCGGTTCATCCCCGCCGTCAGAATGCCCTCCCCGTGGGGCAGCTGCTCGCGGACGGCGGCCTCCGACTGGCCGACCTGCACGGCGTCGTAGTCCGACCGGCTGATCATCTCGTCGCCCATCGTGCCCACCAGGAACAGGATTCCGGCCCCGATCACGATCACCAGCAGCACCACCGCCGCCACCGCGATTCCGCAGCCCAGCGCGACACCCCCGGTCCTGCTGCGCCCCCGCGTCAGCTCCCGGTCCACCGCCGCCCAGTCCATCGGCGGGGCGCCCTTCAGGCCCTGCGCCTGCAGCCGCTGCCCGAAGTCGTCGGCGATGGCCTCGACCCCGGCCGGCTCCGCCCCGTAGGGCAGCACCCCGGCCACCCGGAACCCGCCGCCCTCGGCGGGACCGGCGTGCACCATCCCGCCGACCAGCCGCGCCCGCTCGCGCAGCCCCGTCAGCCCCTGTCCGCCCGAGACCACCTCGCCCGTGCCGGGCCCGGCCGCGGGCCCGTTGGCGATCTCCACCACCAGCGAGTCGTCCTCGTACCGCAGGTCCACCGTGATCGGGGCCCCCGGCGCGTGCTTGTACGCGTTCGTCAGCGCCTCCTGCACGATCCGGTACGCCGCGTGGTCGCAGGCGGCGACCAGCGGCCGCGGCGCTCCCGCACCCGTCAGCCGTACGTCGGTCCCCGCGCTCCGCGCCGCCTCCACGATCCCGGCGATGCCCGCGACCCCCCGGGCGGCGGGCTGCGCCTCCTCCTCCGGGGCCGGCGCCTCCACCCCGTCCCGCAGGATCCCTACGACCTCGCGCAGCTCGTGCATGGCCGCGACCGAGGCCTGGCGCAGCACGCCCACCGCCTCGCGCTGGCGCTCCGTCAGCTGGGGGTCGACCTCCAGCGCCCCGGTGTGCACCGAGATCAGCGCGAGTTGGTGGCCCAGGCTGTCGTGCATGTCCTGGGCGATCCGCTGCCGCTCGCGCAGCCGGGCCTGCCCGGCGACCATCGCGCGCTCCCGCATCAGCTGCCCGTTGCGCTCCTGGAGCGCCCGCAGCAGGGTCCGCCGCTGCGACCAGTAACGGCTGGCCAGACCCGGCATCACGGTCGTCGCCAGGAACATCAGGGTGCCGAAGACGATCAGCAGCCGCGGCTGGCCCAGCGACTGGTCCTTGAGCAGGGTGAAGCCGATCGTCGCGGCCAAGGCCGCGGTGAACGCGCCCAGCGCCCGGCCCACCCCGACGATCCGCCGCCCCGCGGACCAGCCCAGCAGCGTCGTGACCAGGAACGTTCCGGGCAGATAGGCCCCGAGGGCCGAGCCCACCACCAGCGTCGCCACCGGCAGCCGCCGGCGCAGCAGGGTGAGAGCGAACACAGTCAGGGCGCTGGCCAGCATCCGCCCGGCGGAACCGTTGTCGAGTTCCTCGACCCCCACGCCGAGCAACGCCAGCACAGCGGCCAGCGCCAGATCCCCCGCCAGCATCCGCCGGGTCCACTGCTCGGGCCCCCTCAGCCAGTCCCAGCCCGCACGCACCCTCGCCGTCGCATCCACGCGCCCGACCTTAAACACCGTCCCGCACGCCGGACAGCTCTCTTTCGTCGCGCCCCGCACGACGAAAGTCGTACGGCCCACCCCCGAACCTCGGGGCGCCCGGCGCCCGTTCCGGGAACGACGAAAGAGCCCCCGCTCCGGATTTCTCCGGAGCGGGGGCTCTTTCACATGTGGGCGAGGGGGGATTTGAACCCCCACGTCCCGAAGGACACTGGCACCTGAAGCCAGCGCGTCTGCCGTTCCGCCACTCGCCCGAGCGGCGCCCCAGTGGTTCTTCCCTTTCGGGCCGTTCCCCTGGCGACGAACGAAAGATTAGCACGTAGAACGGGGTGGATTCACATCCCTTTCCCCGCACCCGCCACGGCGCTCGACGACGGCCCCTCCCGCACTCCGCTCCGCGTGCGGGACACTGTCCCTGGGGCGCCCCTACGATCGCTTGTGAGGACCAACACTCCTCCGCACGTGAGAGATGGGGAACCACCCGAATCCGCCACGCGTGGATACGATCAGTAAGCAGTACCAGGACGACAACGACGGAGGAGGTGCCCCATGGGAGTTCTGAAGCGGTTCGAGCAGCGACTCGAAGGTCTGGTGAACGGCACCTTCGCCAAGGTGTTCAAGTCCGAGGTCCAGCCGGTGGAGATCGCCGGAGCCCTCCAGCGGGAGTGCGACAACAACGCCACCATCTGGAACCGTGAGCGGACCGTCGTCCCCAACGACTTCATCGTGGAGCTCAGCGCCGGCGACTACGACCGCCTGAGCCCCTACTCCGGGCAGCTGGGCGACGAGCTCGCGGGCCTGGTCCGCGACTACGCCAAGCAGCAGCGCTACAGCTTCATGGGCCCCATCAAGGTCCACCTGGAGAAGGCCGAGGACCTGGACACCGGTCTCTACCGCGTCCGCAGCCGCACCCTCGCCTCCAGCACCTCCCAGGCCCCCGCCGGCGGCCCGCAGGCCCCCCAGGGCCAGCCGGGCGGCGGCTACGGCTACCCCCCGGTCGGCGCACCGCCCATGCCGCCGGGCCCGCCCCCGGGCGGACCCGGTGCGCGCAGGACGGCCCCCGCCGGACCGGCACCCGTACCCTCCGGCGGCGCGGGCACCATGCGCCGGTGGATCGAGATCAACGGCACCCGCCACCAGATCTCGCGCCCCACGCTCGTACTCGGCCGAAGCACCGAAGCCGACGTGCGGATCGACGACCCCGGCGTATCCCGCCGGCACTGTGAGATCCGGACCGGAACGCCTCCGACGATCCAGGATCTCGGGTCCACCAACGGCATCGTGGTGGACGGGCAGCACACCACCCGCGCTACGCTCCGCGACGGCTCGCGGATCGTCGTGGGCAGCACCACCATCATTTACCGACAAGCCGAAGGGTGAAGCGGGGGCAATGTCAGAGCTGACCCTGACGGTCATGCGGTTGGGTTTCCTGGCCGTTCTGTGGCTGTTCGTCATCGTGGCCGTCCAGGTCATCCGCAGCGATCTCTTCGGTACGAGAGTCACGCAGCGCGGCTCCCGCCGCGGCGCGAGCGCCGCAGGCGGCGCCCCGCAGCAGGCGGGCGGCCGCCAGAGTGCGCCACCGCAGCAGCGCCAGCGCCGCGGTGCACCGACCAAGCTCGTCGTCTCCGAAGGCACCCTCACGGGTACCACGGTGGCCCTCGCCGGCCAGACGATCACGCTGGGCCGCGCCCACGACTCCACGATCGTGCTGGACGACGACTACGCCTCCAGCCGCCATGCCAGGATCTATCCCGACCGTGACGGGCAGTGGATCGTCGAGGATCTCGGGTCCACCAACGGCACGTATCTCGACCGGACCCGGCTGACCACCCCGACGCCCATTCCGCCGGGCGCCCCGATCCGCATCGGCAAGACCGTCATCGAGCTGCGGAAGTAGTACGAGAATGATCGAGCGGAGCGAGCGAGCCGCGGCGGTCCGTCCCACCGGGGACACGGACCCGAGCGCGCTCCCGACCGGAGGGTGGGCAGTGTGGCTCGAGACCGGTTGCACCCGGAGGCTTCTTCGACAGGGCAGGTGCGTATGAGTCTGTCCCTGCGGTTCGCCGCCGGATCACACAAGGGCATGATCCGCGAGGGCAACGAGGACTCCGGCTACGCCGGTCCGCGCCTCCTCGCGATCGCCGACGGCATGGGCGGCCAGGCCGCCGGCGAAGTCGCGAGCTCCGAGGTGATCTCCACCCTCGTGCAGCTCGACGACGACGTCCCGGGATCCGACATCCTCACCTCCCTCGCGACGGCCGTGCAGCGCGCCAATGACCAGCTGCGCGTCATGGTCGAGGAGGATCCCCAGCTGGAGGGCATGGGCACCACGCTGACCGCCCTGCTGTGGACCGGCCAGCGCCTCGGCCTGGTCCACGTCGGCGACTCGCGTGCCTACCTGCTCCGCGACGGCCTCCTGACGCAGATCACCCAGGACCACACCTGGGTGCAGCGCCTCGTCGACGAGGGCCGGATCACCGAAGAGGAAGCCACCACCCACCCGCAGCGCTCCCTGCTGATGCGCGCGCTGGGCAGCGGCGACATCGTCGAGCCCGACCTCTCCATCCGCGAGGTCCGGGCCGGCGACCGCTACCTCATCTGCTCCGACGGGCTCTCCGGCGTCGTCTCCCACCAGACCCTGGAGGAGACCCTCGCCGACTACCACGGTCCGCACGAGACCGTGCAGGCCCTGATCCAGCTCGCGCTGCGCGGCGGCGGACCCGACAACATCACCTGCATCGTCGCCGACGTCCTCGACACGGACAGCGGGGACACCCTCGCCGCCCAGCTGAACGACACCCCGGTGGTCGTCGGCGCGGTCGCCGAGAACCAGCACCAGCTCTTCGACGGCGGCAACGCCATGCAGACCCCGGCCGGCCGTGCCTCCGGCCTCGGCCGCCAGGCCCCCCCGCCCGCCGGTGCCTTCGGCCCCCCCGGCAGCGGCGAGGCCCCCGGCTACGGATACGGCGGCGACCAGGGCGGCGCGTACGGGAGCTTCGGCGAAGCCGAGCCGTATGACGACGACTCGCGCTTCGACGACACGTACGACCACCCGCGCAGGCGCCGCTCCAAAGGGCGCAAGTGGACCACCCGCACGCTGACGCTGCTGATCATCGCCGGTGTCGTCGGCGGCGGCCTCTACGCGGGCTGGCGCTGGACGCAGACCCAGTACTACGTCGGCATCAAGGGCGAACACGTCGCGCTCTTCCGCGGCATCAGCCAGAAGCTCGGCCCGGTGGAGCTCTCCAAGGTGGAGACCGACCGCCCCGACATCGAACTGAAGTACCTGCCGCCCTTCAAGCGCAAGCAGGTCGAGGCCACCATCAGCGAAAGCAGCCTCGACGGCGCCCGCAAGAAGATCGACGAGCTCGGCAACCAGGTCTCCGCCTGCAAGAAGGACGAAGAGCGGCGCGCCGCCGAAGCGCAGAACAACCCAACGCCCGGCCCCACCCTGACTCCCGCAGAGCAGGATCTGGTCGGTTTTTGCGAAAAGCAGTAGACATACGCGGGCACAGGGGGCCTGCCACACCATGAGCGTTGTCACCAACACGACCACCATCGGCGCCATCGAGCTGCCGAGCCGGCGGAACACCGAGCTCCTGCTGCTCGGCTTCGCCGTGGTCATCCCGATCTTCGCCTACGCCAACGTGGGCTTGTCGATCCACGACAAGCTGCCCCCGGGCATGTTCACGTACGGGCTCGGCTTCGCCGTGCTCGCCGGCATCGCCCACCTCGTCGTACGCCGCTACGCCAAGTACGCCGACCCGCTCCTGCTGCCGCTCGCCACCCTGCTCAACGGACTCGGCGTCGTCCTGATCTGGCGCCTCGACCAGTCCGTCCGCCTGCAGAACCTCGCCAAGCGCAGCTTCGGCGCCTTCACCGAGTCCGCCCCCCGCCAGATGCTGTACACGGCACTCGCCATCGCCCTGTTCGCCGGCGTGCTGCTGGTGCTCAAGGACCACCGCACGCTCCAGCGCTTCACGTACATCTCGATGGCCGCGTCGCTGGTGCTGCTGATCCTGCCCGTCATCCCGGGCCTGGGCGCCGACGTCTTCGGCGCCAAGATCTGGATCAGCGTCGGCGGCTTCTCCATCCAGCCCGGCGAGTTCGCGAAGATCGTCATCGCCATCTTCTTCGCCGGCTACCTGATGGTGAAGCGCGACGCCCTGGCCCTGGCCAGCCGCCGGTTCATGGGCCTCTACCTGCCGCGCGGCCGCGACCTCGGCCCGATCCTGATGATCTGGGCGATGAGCCTGCTCGTCCTCGTCTTCGAGAACGACCTCGGCACCTCGCTGCTCTTCTTCGGCATGTTCGTGATCATGCTGTACGTGGCCACCGAGCGCACCAGCTGGATCGTCATCGGCCTGCTGATGAGCGTGGGCGGCGCCGCCGTCGTCGGTGCCACGGCCAGCCACGTCAAGGCCCGAGTGACGGCCTGGCTCGACCCCTTCGCCTGCTACACCAAGTCCGGCGCCTGCGAGCAGGTCGGGCAGTCGATCATGAGCTTCGGCTCCGGCGGGGTCCTCGGCACCGGCTGGGGACAGGGCAACTCCGACCTCATCGGGTTCGCCGCCAACTCCGACTTCATCTTCTCCACCGTCGGCGAAGAGCTCGGCCTCGCCGGCGTCATGGCCTTCCTCCTGCTCTACGGCCTGATCATCGAGCGCGGTGTGCGCACCGCCCTCGCCGCCCGCGACCCCTTCGGCAAGCTCTTCGCCATCGGGCTGTCCGGCGCCTTCGCCCTCCAGATCTTCGTCGTCGCCGGCGGAGTCATGGGCCTCATCCCCCTCACCGGCATGACCATGCCCTTCCTCGCCTCGGGCGGTTCCTCCGTCCTCGCGAACTGGGCCCTCATCGGCATCCTCATCCGGATCAGCGACACCGCACGCCGCCCTGCCCCGGCCCCCGCCCCGTCCCCCGACTCCGAGATGACCCAGGTGGTCCGCCCGTCATGAACAAGCCCCTGCGCCGCATCTCGCTGTTCTGCGGGCTGCTCGTCCTCGCGCTGCTCGTGCGGACCAACTGGCTCCAGTACGTCAAGGCCGAGGAGCTGAGCACCCGCAAGGAGAACCGCCGGGTCCAGATCGCCCAGTACGCCACCGAGCGCGGCAACATCATCGTCAAGGGCAACCCGATCACGGGCTCGGCGACCACCGACGGCAGCGACTACAAGTACAAGCGGACCTACCTCGACGGCCCCCTCTGGGCGCCCGTCACGGGGTACGCCTCGCAGGCCTTCGGCTCCACGCAGCTGGAGTCCCTGGAGGACGGCATCCTCACCGGCAACGACGACCGGCTGTTCTTCGACCGCACCATCGGCATGTTCACCGGCGAGAAGAAGCAGGGCGGCAACGTCGTCACCACCCTGAACCCCGAGGCCCAGAAGGCCGCCTTCGCCAAGCTCGGGGACAAGAAGGGCGCCGTCGCCGCGATCGACCCGCAGACCGGCGCCATCCTGGCCCTGGTCAGCACCCCCTCGTACGACCCGTCGAGCTTCGCCGGCAACTCCAAGAACGACGAGAAGGCCTGGGTCGCCCTGAAGGACAGCGAGGACAAGAACCTCGTCAACCGGGCCCTGCGCGAGACCTACCCGCCGGGTTCCACCTTCAAGGTCCTCACCGCCGCCGCCGCCCTGGAGCACGGTGTCGTCAGCGACATCGACGCGCCGACCGACACCCCGGAGCCGTACATCCTGCCCGGCACCAGGACCCCGATGGTCAACCACGCCAGCGGGTGCGAGAAGTCGAGCCTGAACAACGCGCTGCGGGTCTCCTGCAACTCCGTCTTCGCCAACATGGGCGACAAGGTGGGGCGGGACAACATGGTGAAGACCGCCGAGAAGTTCGGCTTCAACAACGACAAGATCGACACCCCCGTCCGCGCCTTCGCCAGCGTCTACGACAAGACGATGAGCAAGGACGGCAACGCCCAGAGCGCCATCGGCCAGTTCAACACCGCCGCCACGCCGCTCCAGATGGCCATGGTCACCGCCGCCATCGCCAACGACGGCAAGCTGATGAAGCCGTACATGGTCGCCCAGCTCACCGCGCCCAACCTCGACGTCATCGAGAAGCACGAGCCGCAGGAAATGAGCCGGCCCCTCTCCGCCGCCAACGCGCAGAAGGTCCAGCAGATGATGGTCAACGTCGTCGAGAACGGCACCGGCGGCAACGCCAAGATCCGCGACGTGGTCGTCGGCGGCAAGACCGGTACCGCCCAGCACGGCGAGGGCAACAAGAAGCGCCCCTACGCCTGGTTCATCTCCTACGCCGAGAACAAGGACGGCACGTCCCCGGTCGCCGTCGCCGTCGTCATCGAGGACAGCGACGCCAGCCGCGAGGACATCTCCGGCGGTGGCCTCGCCGCACCGGTCGCCAAGGCCGTCATGGAAGCCGTACTGGCGAGCAACAAGGGGTAACCGCACAGGCCAGCCGATGTGACCCGGATCACTGATTCCGGCCCGGATCCGAGCGTACGGTACCGGTCCGGTATCAGCCTGTGGTCACGAACCGATCACCGACGATCGGCCGGTAGCCTTTGCGGCGAACAGCACACCGCCGGACCACACACGGGTGCGGTCGGGACTGACGGAGAGGGCTGCAACGTTATGGAAGAGCCGCGTCGCCTCGGCGGCCGGTACGAGCTGAGCCACGTGCTCGGCCGTGGTGGCATGGCCGAGGTCTACCTCGCCCACGACACCCGGCTCGGCCGTACCGTCGCCGTCAAGACCCTGCGCGCCGACCTCGCCCGCGATCCGTCCTTCCAGGCCCGGTTCCGGCGCGAGGCCCAGTCGGCCGCATCGCTCAACCACCCGGCGATCGTCGCCGTGTACGACACCGGCGAGGACTACGTCGACAACATCTCCATCCCGTACATCGTGATGGAGTACGTCGACGGTTCAACCTTGCGCGAGCTCCTGCACTCCGGCCGCAAGCTGCTGCCCGAGCGCACCCTGGAAATGACCATCGGCATCCTCCAGGCCCTCGAGTACTCGCACCGCGCCGGCATCGTCCACCGCGACATCAAGCCCGCCAACGTCATGCTCACCCGTACCGGCCAGGTCAAGGTCATGGACTTCGGCATCGCCCGTGCCATGGGCGACTCCGGCATGACCATGACCCAGACCGCCGCCGTCATCGGCACCGCCCAGTACCTCTCCCCGGAGCAGGCCAAGGGCGAGCAGGTCGACGCGCGGTCCGACCTCTACTCGGCCGGCTGCCTGCTCTACGAGCTGCTGAGCGTGCGCCCGCCGTTCGTCGGCGACTCCCCGGTGGCCGTCGCCTACCAGCACGTACGGGAAGAGCCCCAGCCCCCGTCGAACTTCGACCCCGAGATCACGCCCGAGATGGACGCGATCGTGTTGAAGGCGCTGGTCAAGGACCCCGACTACCGCTACCAGTCCGCCGACGAGATGCGCGCCGACATCGAGGCCTGCCTCGACGGCCAGCCCGTCGCCGCGACCGCCGCCATGGGCGCGGGCGCCTACGGCTACCCCGACCAGGGGCACGGCTACGGACACCAGGGCTACGACCAGCCCACCACCGCCCTGCGCACCGCCGACGCCGGCCAGACCTCCATGCTCCCGCCGATGCCCCCGGGCGACGGCGGATACGGGTACGGGGACCAGGGCCACGGCGGCTACGACCAGGGCGGCCACGGCCGCAGGCAGCAGAAGAAGAGCAGGGCCTCCACGATCCTGCTGGTCGCGGCCGGCATCCTCGTCCTGGTCGGCGCGATCCTCATCGGCCGCTCCCTCTTCAGCAACGGCGCCGACAACCGGCCTGCCGTTCCCAAGCTCATCGGGCAGACCTTCGAACTCGCGCAGAAGAGCGGCGAGAACGTCGGCCTGACCGTGGAGAAGGAGGGCGAGGAGGCCTGCGAGAACCAGGCGAAGGGCAACGTCTGCTCGCAGAACCCGGCGCCCGACACCAAGGTCGACAAGAAGACCGTCGTCAAGGTGAAGATCTCCACCGGTGCGCCCAAGGTGTCCGTCCCCGACGTGCTCAACATGTCGTACGAGAAGGCGGAGCAGGCGCTCAAGGACAAGGGCTTCCAGGTCGAGAAGAAGTCGACCGAGTCCGAGCGGACCGTCGGCACCGTCCTGGAGCAGAGCGTGAAGAGCGGCACCGACGCCGAGAAGGGCTCGCTCATCACGCTGACCGTCGCCAAGGAGCAGTCCAAGGCGATCGTCCCGGACCTGACGGGCAAGACCAAGGAACAGGCCGTCAAGGCACTGGCCGAGGTCAAGCTCAAGCTGGGCAGCACCACGGAGCAGGACTCCCCCGGCTCGCCGCCGAAGACGGTCATCGGGCAGCAGTACGCCCCGGGTGAGCAGGTCAACGTGGGCGACACCGTCAACGTGACCATCGCCAAGGCCTCGCAGCAGACGCAGGTCCCGGTCCTGGCCGGCAAGACCGTCGCTCAGGCCAAGGCGGAGCTCGCCGCCAAGGGCCTGGCCTTCGGCTCGGTCCTGGCGGGCCCGTCGGACGACACCGCGATCATCATCCGGTCCGACCCGGCAGCCGGCACCCCGGTCGCCACGGGCCAGGTCGTCAACGTCCAGACGCTCGCCGGCCAGCAGGACGGCGGCAACGGCAACGGCGGCGGCTTCTTCGGAGGCCTCACCGGCGGCCAGCGCCGCTAGCCCCGGTACGACGGGCAGTACGCGAAAAGGGCCCGGCTCCTCTCGATCGAGAGGAGCCGGGCCTTTTACACGGCCTCCGCAGGGGCTCTGCGCGGCCGCCTGCGCCCTCGCGCGTACGGCCGTGGCCTCCGGGGCCACTGGGGCTCCGGGGGCGCGTCAGCGCAGCTCCGCCGGCGGGGTGCGCTTGTCGTCGACCTTCTCCGTGCGGACGAGCTCGCCCCATACGACGTAGCGGTACTTCGAGGTGTACACGGGGGTGCAGGTGGTCAGGGTGATGTAGCGCCCCGGGGCCGTCCTGCCGGACTCCTTGGGGACCGGGTTGATCACGTCCACGTTGTACTTCGAGGTCTGCCGCAGCTCCGCGAAGACCTTGTAGACGTACCAGGTGTCCCGCGTCTCGAAGACGACCGCGTCGCCCGTCTTCACCTTGTCGATGTTGTGGAACTTCGCCCCGTGCCCGTCCCGGTGCGCCGCCAGCGTGAAGTTGCCCGTCGGGTCCCACGGGAGGGCCGACTTCACCGGGTCCGTGTAGTAGCCGGCGACCCCGTCGTTGAGGACGTCCGGGTCGGTGCCCCGCTTCACCAGCACCTCGCCGTTCTTCATCGCCGGCACGTGCAGGAAGCCGAGCCCGCCCTGGGTGTCCAGCGCTCCGGGCTCGGCGGGTGCCGCCGACGGCGCCGGGGCCGCCGGCTGCTGCCACTGCTGGCGGATCTGATCGCCGCGCGCCGACGCGTGGCGGTCCGCGAGCACGTTCGTCCACCACAGCGAGTACGCCACGAACAGGCCCAGCACCAGCCCGACCGTGATCAGGAGCTCGCCCAGCAGACTCAGGAAGCCGGCGAGCACACTGCGGTCGGGAGCCGCGGCGCGGCGGCGGGCACGTGACACTGCTGATTCGTCCTTAGGGCGGGGCTGCGGGGAGGGCGGCTACGGGGCGGCCATCGCGGGCGGGGCACCCTGGCTGCGGGGGCGTTCGTCGACCATCCTGCCCCATACGATCATCCGGTAGGTGCTGGTGAACTCCGGGGTGCACGTCGTCAGCGTGAGGTAGCGGCCCGGTGCCGTGAAGCCCGATCCCTCGGGCACCGGCTTCAGCACCGACACGTTGGTCGGCGGTGTCTGCGCCAGCTGCGAGGTGATCTCGTAGGTGTAGTACGCGTCGCCCGTCTCGACCACGACCGGGTCACCCGGCACCAGCCGGTTGATGAAGCGGAACGGTTCGCCGTGCGTGTTCCGGTGCCCGGCGACCGCGAAGTTGCCCTGCGGGTCGGACGGCATGGCCGTCTTGAGCGAGCCCTCGCTGTAGTGCCCGACCAGGCCCTTGTCCAGCACCTTCGCCTTGTTGATCCCCTCCGCGACCGGGACCTTCACGTCCAGCTTCGGGATGTGGAGGATGGCGAAGCCCTGGCCCGGTTCGAAGGCCGAGACGGGCGGCGCGGCCGCCCCGCCCTGGTCCCGCTGCCAGGTCTGGCGCAGCGAGCCGGCGGCGCCGTTCACGGTCCGCTCGGCCAGCAGGTTCGTGTACCAGAGCTGGTAGGCGACGAACAGCAGCATCACCAGCCCGAGCGTGATGAACAGTTCCCCGGCCAGCCGGCTCATCACCACCACCGGGCCGCCGGAGGCGGGGCGCCTGCGCCGGCGCCCCGTGGCCCCCCGCCGCGAGCGCGGACGCTTCGCGGCCTCCTGAGCTGCCCTGCGCCGCGCGGCCCGGCCCTCTGTGGGCGCGGACGGCGCGAACGCCGTCACGCGACGGCCTTGCCCACCACCGGGGCCAGCCCCACCGAGCGCTCCACGGCACCCGCGTCGCCGCACCGCACCAGCCAGTTCGCGAGCATCCGGTGACCCCACTCGGTGAGCACCGACTCGGGGTGGAACTGCACGCCCTCGACGTCGTGCTCCCGGTGGCGCAGGCCCATGATGATCCCGTCCTCGGTCCGCGCCGTGACCTCCAGCGCGTCCGGCAGGGTCTGCGGCTCGGCCGCCAGTGAGTGGTAGCGGGTCGCGGTGAACGGCGACGGCAGCCCCTCGAACACCCCGAGGCCCTCGTGGACCACCGGGGAGGTCTTGCCGTGCAGCAGCTCCGGCGCCCGGCCCACGACGCCCCCGTACGCGACCGCCATCGACTGCATGCCGAGGCACACGCCGAAGACCGGAACGCCCGTGTCCGCGCAGTGGCGGACCATGTCGATGCAGACGCCGGCCTCTTCGGGCGTGCCCGGCCCGGGCGACAGCAGGACCCCGTCGAAGCCGTCCTGGGCGTGCGCGAGCTCGACCTCGTCGTTGCGCAGCACCTCGCATTCGGCGCCGAGCTGGTACAGGTACTGGACCAGGTTGAAGACAAAGCTGTCGTAGTTGTCGACAACCAGAATGCGCGCGCTCACGGAGTGGCTCCCGATCCTTCGTCCACCGTCACATCGTTGAACGGGAGGAGCGGCTCGGCCCACGGGAAGACGTACTGGAACAGCACGAACACCACCGCGAGGACCAGTACGAGAGAGATCACCGCGCGTACCCACGCATTGCCCGGCAGGTGCCGCCAGATCCAGCCGTACATGCCGCCTGTGTCCTTTTCGTCCACGATCGTTCAACGCACCGCAGGGGCGGTACGTCCACAGCCTAAAGGCACCTGCCCGGCGTGGTGGGTCACCTTGGCAAACCCTCCGGTCCACCCTGTGAGACGGGCCGCGTACCGGTCAGTTCGGCCCAGACGACGAGGCGGTGGCTGTGGCCCCATTCCGGGTCGCAGGTGGTCAGCGTCAGGTACCGGCCCGGGGTGGTGAAGGGCGAGCGGCGGGGCACCGGGTCGACCACGCCGACCTCGTCCGGCTGGATGCGCAGGGGTTCGGCGCGGACCGTGTACGTGTACCAGCCCGCGGCGTCCTTGAGGATCACGAGGTCGCCGGGGCGCAGCTCCGGGACGTCCTTGAAGGGGTCGCCGTAAGTGCGCCGGTGGCCCGCCACCGCGAAGTTTCCCGTTCCGCCGGGGCGGGCCGTGCCGGCGTAGTGGCCGAGGCCCTTCTTGAGGACCTCGGTGCCCGTGCCCTCGAGGACCGGCTTGTTCCAGTCCGCTCCGAAGCGGGGGACGTGCATCTCGGCGAAGGCCCGGCCCTCGGGGTACGCGGGGGGTGGCGGTGCAGTGGTCGGAGCAGGGGCCTGCTCGGGCGCCGGCTGCGGAGCGGCCGCGGGCGCCGCCGCCCAGCTGTCGCGCAGCCGCGTCATCTCCCCGTCCATGGCCCGGTCGGCCTTGACCCCGGTCCACAGCAGGACGTAGGCGACGAAGAGCACGATGAGGGTGCCCGCGGTCAGGCACACCTCGCTGAACGTCCGCACCACGAGGTGCAGGACGGCCTCGGCGCGGACCCTCTCAGGGCGCGCCCGTCTCGGAGTTGGGGCCCACGGGCTTCGCATAGTGGAGGTCCACTGTGCCGGAGTAGCCGGGCAGTGTCAGCGCCTTGTGCTCGTCCACTTTCCAGCCGAGACCGTACGCGTTCACGTACAGCTGGTAGTTCTGCAGGGCCGGGGAGGCCGCCATCGCCTTGCGCAGCGCGCCCGGGTCGCCGATCGCCGTGATCTTGTACGGGGGCGAGTACACCCGGCCCTGGAGGATCAGGGTGTTGCCCACGCAGCGCACCGCGCTGGTGGAGATCAGGCGCTGGTCCATGACCTGGACGCCCTGGGCCCCGCCCTGCCAGAGGGCGTTCACGACGGCCTGGAGGTCCTGCTGGTGGATCACCAGGTCGTTGGGCTGCGGCTCGGGGACGTTGGGGATGCGGGCGGTCGCGTTCGGCGGCGCGTCGTTGAGGGTGACCGTGAGGGCCTTGCCGGAGAGTTCCTCCGTGCCCGAGGCCGCCCGCAGGGCCGCCAGTTTGGCGTCCTCCGCCTTGGTGCTGCCGTCGTCGCGCTCGGCGAGGGCGTCCACCCGGGCGCGTACCGCTCCGGTGCTCTTCTCCAGCTCAGCGTTGTTCTGGCTGCGCTCCTGGACGAGGTCCGAGAGCTTGAGGAGCGAGGCATCCGTGCGGATGTTCGTACCCTTGGAAGTGTTGAAGCTGGTGACGAAGATCAGGCCGGCCAGGGCGAAGACCGAGGCCGTCAGCAGGCGGACCGGTCTGACCCGCCGGGGGGTACCCGCGGAGGAGTCGTCGGAATTGCTCAACGTACCCTTCTCCTTCAACGCCACAGGTCCACTACGCTAACGGACGCCCGGGGGAGGCAACGTCCCCAGCGCATCGACAGGAGAACCCCTCGTGCCGAAGTCACGTATCCGCAAGAAGGACGACTACACCCCGCCGCCGGCGACGAAGCAGGCGCAGACGATCAGGCTGACCAACCGCAGCTGGGTCGCCCCGGTCATGCTGGCGTTCTTCCTGATCGGTCTCGCGTGGATTGTCGTCTTCTACGTGACCGACACCCAGCTGCCCATCGAGGCGCTGGGCAATTGGAACATCGTGGTCGGTTTCGGATTCATCGCCGCGGGATTCGGCGTCTCCACTCAGTGGAAGTAGAAGCGCGGTAGTACCGGCCGCGCAAGCTCTCCCCATGAGTTATCCACAGCGTCATCCACACCTGAGGAAAAGACAGAAGATCTGTGGATAACTCTGTGGAGAGTTGACGCCGGTGTGATCAGGTGAGTGCGGCCGTCCGGACCGCGATCACGGCTGCCGCCAGCAGGAACACCAGCACACAGGTGCCCCACTGGACGAGCGTGCGGTTCCTGGCGGCAGCCGGCCGCAGCAGCCCCGCGGCGAGCAGGGCGCCGGTCACCAGACCGCCGATGTGGGCCTGCCAGGAGACGCTCACACCGCTGCCGAGCGGTACGAACGTCATCACCAGCATGAGCACGACCACCGTGACCAGCGGCCGCATCTCGTAGCGCAGCCGGCGCGCGAGGACGACCGTGGCGCCGAGCAGGCCGAAGACGGCGCCGGAGGCGCCCAGGGTCGGGGCGTTCGGCTGGGTCAGCAGATAGACGAGGGCGCTTCCGCCCAGGCCCGACAGCAGGTAGACCGCGAGGTAGCGGGCCCGGCCCAGAGCCGCTTCGAGCGGCCCGCCGATGAACCACAGGCCGAGCATGTTGCCGATGATGTGCCACCACTCGACATGCAGGAACACCGAGGTCAGCAGCCGGTAGTACTCACCGGTGGAGACCCCTTCGAGCGGCGCCCCGACGTACTCGACGTAGCGGCCGAGCAGCTCCAGGCGGATCGTCAGCGCCGGGAAGACGGCCGCCGCGAGGAAGACCGCGACATTGATCCCGATGAGGATCTTCGTCATCAGCTGCGGATCGGTGGCGACCACCCCGCCCGCGAGGGTGCGCGGCGCGTTGGCCGAGGGGCGGTGGCCCGTACCCGATCCCCCTCGTACGCATTCGGGGCACTGGAAGCCGACCGAGGCGCTGATCATGCACTCGGGGCAGATCGGGCGCTCGCAGCGCGTGCAGCGGATGCCCGTGTCGCGGTCCGGGTGGCGGTAGCAGCCCGGCAGACGGTCGGTGTCCATCGGTCCCCTCGGTCGGCGGCGGGACAGCGGGTCCGCCCCACCGGTCCGGTACACATCGAGTACGGACGGGCGGGGCGGAAAGGTTCCCGACGCGGAGCGTCAGCGCTTCCGGGCGTCCGCTAGCGCTTTTCGACGGAGACGGACTGGATGACCACGTCGTCGAGCGGGCGCTCGGTGCGCGGGTTGGTCGCGCTGGCGGCGATGGCGTCCACGACCTTCCGGCTCGCCGCGTCGGTGACCTCGCCGAAGATGGTGTGCTTGCGCGTCAGCCAGGCGGTGGGGGCGACGGTGATGAAGAACTGGGAGCCGTTGGTGCCCGGGCCGGCGTTGGCCATGGCGAGCAGGTAGGGCTTGGTGAAGGCCAGATCGGGGTGGAACTCGTCGGCGAACTGGTAGCCGGGGCCGCCGGTGCCGTTTCCGAGCGGGTCGCCGCCCTGGATCATGAAGCCGCTGATGACACGGTGGAAGAGGGTGCCGTCGTAGAGCGGGTCCGTGGTCTTCTGGCCATCGGTGGGGCGGGTCCACTCGCGCTCACCCGTGGCGAGCTCGACGAAGTTCCGGACCGTCTTCGGAGCGAAATTCGCCAGCAGCTCGATCTCGATGTCCCCGAGGTTGGTCTTCAGGGTGGCGTAGAGCTTCTCGGCCACGGATCTGCCTTCCATAGTCAGCACTGTCGGTTTCAGATACTCGCACGGAGCCGCGCGCCGGACGGAAATCCTCCACCCGTATGCCCTGTCACGCATGCCGCTCGGCGGTATGGCAGGCATGATCCGACAAAGGGTGGAAAGGTGAACTGTGTCCGCCACCGAGGAGGAGGATCCCGTGACCCGCAAGGACAGCGTGCGCCTGGCAGCCGAGAGCGCCAGGGAGAGTTTCCTGCACGCGGCGGAAGTGGTGGCACCGTACGCGGAATCCGCCAAGGATGCCGCGGTGCACTACGCCCAAGAGGCCAACGAGCGACTGGCGCCGAAGGTGTCGTACGCGGCGAACGAAGCCGCGCGGCAGGCCCGCGTCTCGTACGACACCCATGTGCATCCCCGGATCAGGGCGGCGCGCGCACACGTGCCGCCGAATGTGGACCGGGCTGCGACGAAGGCGGTGAAGCAGACGCGCCTGGCGGCGCGACACGCGGCCGATTACACCCAGCCGAGGTTCGAGAGCGCGCTCGCGGCGGCCACTCCGGTGGCCGAGGAAGCCGTGTCGCGGTCGACGGCGGCGATGGCCGCCCTGCGCGGCCAGGTATCGGCGAAGGAGGTGCAGAAGCTGGTGCGGCGCCACGAGCGTCGTGCCCGCACGGCCCGCGTGTGCAAGGGCGTCGCGCTGGTCGGCCTGCTCGCGGGCGGCGCCTTCGCGGCCTGGAAGTGGTGGGACCAGCAGTCGAACCCGGACTGGCTCGTCGAGCCGCCGGCGGCCACGGAGCTGTCGGAGCGGGCCGAGGAGCCGGCGAGTTTCGACGACGAGCTGGCGGCGAAGGAGCGCGAGGCGGACGCGGAGCGGGACAAGCGCTGACGCGCCGCTGATGGCTTGGCGCGGAGGGCCCGGATCCTGTGGATCCGGGCCCTCCGCCATGTGTCACCGCGTCACAGTGTCACCGCGTCACCGCGTCACCGCGTCGTGCGCGGTCAGCCGGGGAGCGTGAGCACCATGCCCGGGCGGATGAGGTCGGGGTTGGAGCCGATCACGCCCTTGTTCATGGCGTAGAGCTCGCGCCAGCGGGCCTCGTTGCCCAGCTCGCGGCGGGCGATGGCGGACAGCGAGTCGCCCGACCGCACCGTGTACGTGCGCTTCTTGGCGGCCATGGGCTTGGGGGTGGGGGCCGCGGGCACCGCCTTGTGCGCGGCCGAAGCCGGGGTGGGGGTGTGCGGCGCGGGGGCGCGCGCGGCGGGCTTCGGCGGCGCGGGGGCGGGCTTGGGGGGCGCCGCGGCGGCCATCCGCTCGGCGGCGGCCTTGGTGGCCGAGGCGGCGTCGGTGTACTTGCTCCCGGTGTCGGCCGGCGGGTTCATGGACGGTGCTGCCGGCGCCGGGGCGGCCTGTTGCTGCACCTGCTCCTTGACCTTCTCGGCCGCCTCTTGCCTCTTCTTCTTGTCTGACTTCAGGAAGTCGAACATTCCCATGAGCTTGAGCCTCCGGCGTGGTGTTGCCCCCTGGGCTGAGTGCCTTCACCCACTGTCGGACACGGGGCTCCCGACGGCCCTGTGACTGGGCCATCCGGGGGACGGCCGGGCGCGACGGGCCGTCACTGCCGGGCGCGACGGGCCGGGCGGGGGCTTTCGGACGGGGCCTCCAGGTCCCCCGAGGCGAGGAGCGCGAGGCCGCGCAGGAGGGCCTGGCGGTCGGCGGGCGCGAGGGAGGCGACGGCGTCGGCGTGCACCTGGTCGACGATCCGCTGGCTCCGGACCGCGACCTCGGCCCCCTCCTGCGTGACGGCGATGATCCGGGCCCGCCGGTCCTTGGTGGAGGGGCGTCGCTCTGCGAGCCCGGCCTCTTCGAGGGCGTCGACGGTGACGACCATCGTCGTCTTGTCCATGTCCCCGATCTCGGCGAGCTGGGCCTGGGTGCGCTCCTCCTCCAGGGCGTGCACGAGGACGCAGTGCATACGGGCGGTCAGGCCGATCTCGCCGAGCGCGGCGGCCATACGGGTGCGCAGGACGTGGCTCGTGTGGTCCAGGAGGAACGAGAGGTCGGGCTGGGTCCGGGCGGGCGCCATGGCAGTCATGTCCCCCAGTCTAGCAATTCGATCCGAAATAAATCGTCTGCAACAAAACCATCTGCTACGGTCTCACTAGTCGCCCTCACTGACTGGAGAGTCCGATGCCTGCCGCACCCACCTCCGTTCCCGCACCCGCCACCGCTGGCACCGACGCCACCGCTGCCGACGTGGGCCTCACGCCTCCCGACGGTCCGCACGGGCTCCGCTCCCGCTGGACCGCACTCGGCGTGCTCTCCACCGGCATGCTGATGACCGTCCTCGACGGCAGCATCGTCACCGTCGCGATGCCCGCCATCCAGGCCGACCTGGGCTTCAGCCCCGGCGGCCTCAGCTGGGTCGTCAACGCCTACCTGATCGCCTTCGGCAGCCTGCTGCTCCTGGCCGGCCGCCTGGGCGACCTGATCGGCCGCAAGCGGATGTTCCTGGCCGGGACCGCCGTCTTCACCGGCGCCTCGGTCCTCGCCGGCTTCGCCTCCTCCCCCGCGGTGCTCATCGCCGCCCGCTTCCTCCAGGGGCTGGGCAGCGCGATGGCCTCCGCCGTCAGCCTCGGCATCCTGATCACGCTGTTCACGGGGGCCCGGGAACGGGCCAGGGCCATCGCCGTCTTCTCCTTCACCGGCGCGGCGGGAGCCTCCCTGGGCCAGGTGCTCGGCGGGATCCTCACCGATGCGCTCGACTGGCACTGGATCTTCTTCATCAACCTGCCCATAGGGCTGGCGACGCTCCTGCTGGCCCTGCCCGCGCTCCCCGCCGACCGGGGCCTCGGGCTGGCCGCGGGGGCCGACGTCATCGGCGCGGTGCTGGTCACCGCCGGGCTCATGGCGGGCATCTACGCCGTGGTCGAGGTCGAGCGGTACGGCTGGACCGCCGCGCACACCCTCGGCTTCGGGTCGCTCTCGGCAGCCCTGCTGGCCGCCTTCGTCCTGCGCCAGGCCACGTCACGCACCCCGCTGATGCCCCTGAGGATCTTCCGCTCCAGGGTGGTGGTCGGGGCGAACCTGGTGCAGATGCTGATGGTGGCCGCGCTGTTCTCCTTCCAGATCCTGGTCGCGCTCTACCTCCAGAAGGTGCTGGGATACGGAGCCGCCGAGACCGGTCTCGCGATGCTGCCCGCCGCCGCGGTGATCGGCGCGGTCTCGCTCGGCGCCTCGTCCCGGCTCAACGCCCGCTTCGGGGAGCGCGCCGTGGTGCTGGCCGGGCTCGCCCTGCTGGTCCTGGCCCTCGGCCTGCTGACCCGGCTGCCGGTCCACGCCGACTACGCCACCGACCTGCTTCCGGTGATGCTGCTGGCCGCCGGCTTCGGCCTGGCCCTGCCCGCCCTGACCACGCTGGGCATGTCCGGCGCCGGGGAACAGGACGCGGGACTCGCCTCGGGACTGTTCAACACCACCCAGCAGATCGGCATGGCGCTCGGCGTCGCGGTCCTCTCCACCCTGGCCGCCGCGCGCACCGGGAGCCTGGAGTCCGCCGGCCGCACCACCGCCGAGGCCCTGACCGGCGGCTACCACCTGGCCTTCGCGGTCGGCGCCGGACTGCTCCTGACAGCCACCGCCGTCGCCGCGACCCTTCTGCGGAGCCCGCGCCGCCCCTGATGTTTCACGTGAAACATCAGGGGTTGTGGACGGCCCGGAAACGAAGCAACGGGCCGTCCTCCCTCTCCGGGGTGTAGATGCCGAACCCCATGACGAGCTGCGACGGGTCCGCTCCACCCGCCGTGACGGAGTCGTCCGCGGCTTCGTGAACGGGGTACAGGAGCACGGCTCCCAGGAGCGCGCCGTTGCTCCGGGCCACCGCGGACGCGACCGCGGCCTGGTGCGACGGGTTCGTGATCCTTCGGAAGCCGCCCCGGCCGCCCCGGCCGGCCAGGCGCGACCGGCGGAAGAGGGGCAGCGGTTCGAAGCCGAGAACCGATGCCGTGGGGCCGCCGTCGGCGAGGTGTGGCAGGACCAGCAGCCACTGGTCCCCGGCCTCCCGTCCCATCTGCTTCAGATAGGACAGGTGCGGGCGCAGCTGCGGTCCCAGGCCGTCCAGTCCCGAGAGGACATCCATCATGCGGGCGTGCGGGACCAGGCCGGTGCGCGCACGCAAGGAGACGGACCGTCCGCTGTCCGGCGGGCCGCTGAGCACGTGTGGCTCCGCCAGAACGTCCAGCAGCGGCCGCCACCGCTGGACGTTGCGGGCTTTCGCCTCCCCGTCCACGGGGTGGTTGAGGGGCTCGATCCACTGGCCGGGCGAGCGGATCTCGACCAGTTCGGTGTCGAAGCGGGTGTTCCGTGGCTGCCCGGTGCCGGACGCGCCCAGGTGCTGGGCCAGCAGCGCGGGCACCTGGGCCGGCGTGAGCGGTGGCCTGCCGTCGACCTCGACGGCGTAGCGCGCCAGCTCCTCGTGGAACGTGCGCTCGTTGCGGCATACCGCCCCGAAGACCTCGAAGAGACCCTCACCGGTGGCGTCCGGGACCCGCGCGAAGTAGAGCCGCATCAGGTCCCGGTAGCCGACGCGGAAGCCGGCCCAGCACCCCATCCCTGCCCGCCCCACCGCGCGATCGGTACGCGGGCCCTGGTAGACGACGGTCAGACCCTCGACGGCGCCGCCGGGGGAGAGCCGTGAGCCGCATACGAAGACCTTCCAGACGTGCGGTTGAGCGAAGTCCGGCTCGTGCCCGTCGTGTTCACCGTTCGTGGATGCGCTCTCGATCACGACGGCGCCGCCGCCGGAGTCGATCCGCGACCGGGCGGCGACGACGTACGGAGCGAGCTCGTCGAAGGAGTCGGGGACCGAAAGTCCGTCGGCCCGCACCCGGGAAACGGGCTCGACGTCCCTTTCGTACAGCTCTCGAAGACGCCTCAGACCCTCGGCCCGGTCGTACGCACCCTCGGACCAGAGGCGGCGCAGGCGCGCGGCCTCTTCCCGCCGCCGGATGATGCGGTCCGAGGAGAGGACGACCATGACGTGGTGGTCGTAGCTTCCCTCGCCCCGCGCGGACCGGTACAGCTTCACCGCGCCGGTCAGCACGAACATGTCCATCGCCTGCCTCTCGCCCTGGCCGTCGTCCTCGTCGCGGAGCACGAGATTGCGGACGTGCGCCTTCTCCTGGGAGTTGGCGATGGTCCGCCGCTCCTCCGGGACGTCCGAGTCGAGGTCGTGGAAGTCCTCCACTCCCACATAGCCGGCGGGACGCGGCACGGAGACGATGAAGTCCCTCGGGAACAGGTCCTCCGAGGCGGTCGGATCCAGGAGGGTGCCGACCAGGGGTGAGGTGGCGAAGGCGACGTACTGCGCCCTGGGCAGGAGATCGAGCAGCTCCGCCGTGGCGGCATTGACGGACGTGAGGCCCGCCCTCCCCGTTCCGGTCGGCTTCCTGGAGGTGTCCGCAGTGCCCGGATTCCACTCCGCGCCGGCGTCGATGATCAGCGTGGGGAGCTCCGCCAGCGGCGTGTGGATGCGCCGCAGGTCCTTGAGCAGCTTGGACAGAACGCTCTTGTTCTTCTTCACGACCATGAGCCGTACGGACGTGTCGTGCAGGTTCTCGGGATCGTTCAGAGGCAGCCGCGGCACCCGCTTCTCGAAGTCCAGTGCGGCGAGCCCTTGACTCAGGCCCCTGTAGTCGTTGTCGCGCGTCGTCAGCCGGACGATGTCGAACCCGCCGTCCAAGGAGGGGAGTTGTCCATGCCGCAGGAAACTGTCCCCACTGAACCAATCCGGATCGTCCGCGTAGTCGGAGTCCCCGGAGTCGTCCGCGCCGCGCAGGATGTTCTCCCGCCCCACCAGATTGCGGTCGAGGGTCCGCTGCATCTGGTACCGCAGCAGGTTGGTCGGTCCCGTCAGCACGATGACGAGCCGGTAGCCGGCGTCCACCGCCTTGGCCACGATGCCGGTGATGTGGGTGCTCGCGCCGGACGCCACGGGCGTGATCACCAGGCCCTTGGACTGGTAGGCCTCCGCCGCGCTCGGTTCGGCCAGCTTCTCCAGTACCTGATCCGTCACCCCGTCCAGGCCGGCCACCCTGGAGGCCGACCACCCCCGCCGCTCCAGCAGCCCGACGTACGCGGGCCAGTACCGGCCCCGGCCGGGCCGCGCCTGCGGGTCGTACCACGGGGCGAACGAGGACCGGATCACGACGGGACCGGCGCCGTCCTGGAGTCCGGGCGTTCCTTCGGCGAGCAGCTTCCCGATGCGCCGCGCCAGCTGATCACGCTCCTGCTCGACCCGGGCCAGCTCCTGCTCGCGCTGGTGCAGCCGGTGGCGCAGGGCGTCCAGCTCGGCCGCGGCGCCGTCCGTGTCCGCGTCGGCCAGGCTGCTCTCCAGCTCCCGTATGCGGACCTCCTGCTCGCGCCGGGTGCGCTCAAGGAGCCGGATGCGGGTGGCCGGATCCATCCGGCTCTCCTCGTCCTTGCGGAACAGCGCCCACACCCGGGCGGTCTCCTCCGCGGACAGCGGCGGCCGAGGGGGCCCGCCCGCGTCGTGGAGGAGGTTCTTCACGAAGTTCTCGTGCGCCGCCCGCGCACCGCTGAGCATGCGGCTCACGGAGCTGGCATCGCGCGGCTCCTTGAGCGCGTACGCCCGCAGGGGCATGTCGAGCCGCTGGAACAACTCGCGCAGGGCAAGCGCCAGTTCCCGGCGTTCCGGGCTCGCCTCCGGATGGAGCGGGCCGAGGTACCCGGCCCCGCTTCGACTTCTACTGATCGCCACCGACCCAGTCTCGGCCCCCACTTGGACCCGCTGGACTGTTGCGCGTGAATTGGCAACGCGTTGCGGGCCGTTGGCAACTGTTGCACCCCTGCGCACCGCCTTCCCCACGCCGCAAGCTGAACGCATGACCCAGACGGCTCCCGAAGCCCCCCAGCGCAAGAACTCCCGGCTCCGCCGCACCGCCGCGGTCGTGATCCTCGGTTTCATCGGCGGAATCGCCACCGGCCTCGGCACCGCCACGGGGTCCGCGCTCCCCGACTGGATCCGCCTGCTGTTCTGATACCGGACGCCTCGACCGGCTGCACCCGTACCGTCACAGGACGTGCGCGACACCTGCCGGACAGCCCCGCCCGGAAACGAAAAAAGCCCCCCTGGCCCGCGTTTCCGCAGGTCAGGGGGGCTTTCAGGGGTGGAGCCTAGGAGATTCGAACTCCTGACATCTGCCTTGCAAAGGCAGCGCTCTACCAGCTGAGCTAAGGCCCCTGGAAATGGACGCGCCCGTCCCCTGTGAAGGAGTGGACGTTCCGCAGAACAGAGTACCGGGTGTACCCCCTCTTCCCGCAAAATGATAGGGACTCCCGCCCCGCGACCACTCTCCGTAAGATGCTCGCGAGGTTCGCACCAGCGAAGGGGAGTAGTAAGAGTGGACGCAGTACAGCAAGAGGCCACGGCCAGAGCCAGAGAGCTTCAGCGCAGTTGGTACGGGGAGCCGCTCGGCGCGCTCTTCCGCCGGCTCATAGATGATCTCGGCTTGAACCAGGCTCGCCTCGCTGCCGTCCTCGGACTGTCGGCGCCGATGCTGTCCCAGCTGATGAGCGGCCAGCGCGCCAAGATCGGGAACCCGGCCGTGGTCCAGCGGGTCCAGGCCCTCCAGGATCTCGCCGGCCAGGTGGCCGACGGGAGCGTCAGCGCGGCGGAGGCCACCGACCGGATGGACGAGATCAAGAAGACCCAGGGAGGCTCCGTCCTCAGCAACAGCGGCCAGACCACCCCCAGTTCCGGGGCGCCCACCGTCAAGCGCGTCGTCCGTGAGATCCAGTCGCTGCTGCGCTCGGTCTCCGCGGCCGGCGACATCATCGATGCGGCGGACACCCTCGCCCCCAGCCACCCGGAACTGGCAGAGTTCCTCCGGGTGTACGGCGCGGGCCGCACCGCGGAAGCGGTCGCCCACTACGAGTCCCACCAGAACTGACACGCACGGCACCGCAGGACGAACGGGCAACGAAACAACGGGCATGGGGGACGAGCGCAGCGATGGGTGAGATCTTCGCCGGTCGGTACGAGCTGATCGATCCGATCGGCCGCGGTGGCGCGGGTGCCGTCTGGCGGTCCTGGGACCACCGGCGCCGCCGGTACGTCGCCGCGAAGGTCCTCCTGCAGAGCGATGCCCACACCCTGCTGCGGTTCGTGCGTGAGCAGGCGCTGCGGATCGATCACCCGCACGTACTCGCCCCGGCCAGCTGGGCGGCGGACGACGACAAGGTCCTGTTCACGATGGACCTCGTCGCCGGCGGCTCCCTCGCCCATGTGATCGGGGACTACGGGGCCCTGCCTCCCCGTTTCGTGTGCACGCTGCTCGACCAGCTCCTGTCGGGGCTGGCGGCGGTGCATGCGGAGGGTGTCGTCCACCGCGACATCAAACCGGCCAACATCCTGATGGAGGCCACCGGAACCGGGCGGCCGCACCTGCGGCTGTCCGACTTCGGCATCTCCATGCGCAAGGGCGAGCCCCGGCTGACCGAGACCAACTACGTGGTAGGTACGCCGGGCTACTTCGCGCCCGAGCAGCTGCTCGGTGCCGAACCCGACTTCTCCGCCGACCTGTTCGCCGTCGGACTGGTCGCCCTGTACCTGCTGCAGGGCCGCAAGCCCGACGCGCAGGCCCTGGTGGAGCACTTCCTCGCCCACGGGACCCCCGGCGCCCCGGAAGGCGTCCCTGCGCCCCTGTGGGACGTTCTGGCCAACCTGCTTCAGCCGGACCCCCAGAACCGGTTCAAGACCGCCACAGGGGCACGCAAGGCCCTTGCCGAGGCCGTGGAGCTGCTGCCGGCGCCCGCGCCCGACGAGGACCCGGTGGAGGTTTTCGACCAACTCGGCCCGCTCCCGCCCGGTTTCGCCCCCCAGGGCCCCCAGAGCGCGGCCACGGCCGCGGCCACGGCCCCCGCGCCCGGCCCGGCGACTCCGACCCCGACCCCGACCCCGACCCCGGCTCCGGCTCCGACCGGCACGACGATCGCGGACCAGCCGACCGCGGCGGCCCCCGTCACGACACCCGTCACGACACCCGCCACGGCCCCCCTGGGGGTCTTCGGCCCCTCGGAGACGGGCAGCTTCCACCTCCAGCCGCCGGCGGTCCCGCCCTCGCACCTCGCCGAGCCCACGGCTGCGCCCGCGCCCGCGGCCCGTACCGGCGGCATCGCCCCGCCGCCCGCGAAGGTCACCGCCGGGATCCTCGCCGCCGCCCTGCTGTGCTTCGCGGTCGGAGCCTGGGCGCTGACCCAGCTCTAGGCGGCCTGCGCCCGGTTCCGCCGGGCCAGCAGCATCCAGCCGCCGAGCACGAGCAGCAGCAGGCTCCCGGTGCCGAAGCCGGCGCCGGCCACGACGCGCATCACCGAGCGGTTTCCGGCGGCGTCGTGGGCCTCCACCGCGGTGAGCCCGTCCTTCGCCGCGGCCCGGTCCTCGGCGTCGACCCCGAAGCCGCCCGCCGCGAGGCTCTCCCGGTACGCGGGCCCCTGGGCCGCGGCACCGAGGACCTCCATGCGCAGGGTCAGCGGCACCGGCACGGCGTCCTCGGTGAACTCGGCGACCTTCCCGCCCAGGGTCACGGCGATGTAGTACCAGCCGGACACGCGCACCGGCCGCACCGCGGTGTCGCCGGAGTAGCGGTTCTCGTACGTCACCGGCGCCGTCTTCGGCAGCGTGACGCTGGCCTGCTTGCCGTCGTAACTGGCGTCCTTGTACTGCACCAGCCCCCGGTAGGGCGTGTACAGCGAGACCATGAGCCCGCGCGAGGCCGACCCCGAATCCTTGGTCCGGCTGGCGGCGGCGAGTTCGGCCCCGAGGCTGAGCTGCTGCCCCCAGTCGAGCGGCACCCGGTAGTACCGCGTCTGGCCGGGTCGCAGCTCGTCGCGCCACACGCCGCTGCCCAGGGCGCGCGCGTCGTTGAAGCCGGTGCCGCCGCTGCGGGGCACGGACTCGGTGCCCGGCAGGGTCGGGGAGGCCGAGGGCCAGACGCTGGGCGCGGTGGTGGGCGCGCCGCCCTTGGCGAGGCCGGGCTCGCGCTGGACCCGCAGTTCCAGCGGCCACTCGCCCTGGTCGGAGCCCTTGGCCGCGGTGCGGGTGACCTTCGCGTAGTAGACCCCGCCCTGCTGGCAGTCGGAGTCCTCCGCCAGCCTCCGCACGCCGATCGCGCTGAGGGGTACCGCGTCGTACATGAAGGCGTCCCGCCCGGGGTTGCCCGAACAGGCGCGGCCGTCGGTGGTCATGACCTCCACCTGGATGCCGTCGTTGTACGCCACCTTGGCGCCCTGCGGCGGCTGGAGCACGGCGGAGACGTACACGCTGGACCTGTCGTCGAGGACGAGCCGGTAGACGCGCTCCCCGGGGGCGATGGCGTCCCGGTAGACGGACCCGGCCTCCAGGAGCGGAGCGCCGTCGCTGGAGGGCTTGCCCTCGATCTTCTTCGCGTCGTCCGCCATCCGGTACGAGGGCACCGGCTGCGGGCTCGGCTGCGCCGCCGACGGCGCGGCCGCCGCGGCCACGACCCCCAGGGCCACCGCTCCCACCAGCACTCTTGTCCGTACCCGACTCATCCCGCCCACCCCGACCCACCCCGAGTTTGCTAGCGCAAGCCAAATCTTTACATAATGCAACTTTTCGTCACAGAACAGCACAAAGCCCCGACCGCAGCGGCAGTCGGGGCTCTGGGATCAACCTCGGGTCTCACACACCGGAACCAGAAGGCACGGAGTCGGTTGCCTCCGTCCACAGGTCCTGCTCGGCGCGGTCCGCCTGGATCTGGCGGTACACGAGGAGTCCGCCGATGGCGGCCAGTGCGACCAGGAGCAGCTTCTTCACCGCGCGACCTCGTCTTTCGTTGACGTAGGGGACTTCTGGCGCCCAACAATACACACCGACCGATACCGATCGGTGACCTGCCGGTCAGCCAACTGGCCCTACGAAAAAGACCCCCAGGCCATGGGCCTGGGGGTCTTTGACACTGTGGGGCTAACAGGATTTGAACCTGTGGCCTCATCCTTATCAGGGATGCGCTCTAACCAACTGAGCTATAGCCCCATCCGCGCTGCGCGCTGACTCCTGAAGATTAGCGCACAGAGCGGGTCAGGCCAAAATCCGTTGCCGGGAGCCGTCCCCGCAGGTCATCCGGCCGTCATTCGTCGGTCATTCGTCCTCGGCGAGCGTGAGCTCCACGCCGCCGACGAAGCCGGCCGACAGGTTGTAGATGAACGACCCGAGCGTCGCCAGCGCCGTCATCAGCACCACGTCGATCACCGCGATGACCGAGGTGAAGATCAGCACGCGCGGCAGCGACAGGAACGCCTGGAGGTCGAAGCCGTTGCTCTCGTTCGATCCGGTCGCCTGGCTGATCGTGCCGCCGACGGTCGAGAAGATGCCCATGGCGTCCATGACCATCCACAGCACCACCGACGCCACGATCGTGCAGACGCCCAGCGCGATCGACAGCAGGAAGCTGACCTTCATCACCGACCACGGGTCGGCCTTGGCCACCCGCAGCCGCGCCTTGCGCGTCCTGGGCGCCGTACGGGCCCCGGTGCGCGGCTTGCGCTGCGCACCCGGGTCACCGCCGCCGCGGGCCATGCCCGGGCCCGAGGGCGCCGCGTAGGCCTGCGGCGGGTGGTAGGGCGGCGGACCGGGCTGCGGTGCCTGCGGTCCTCGGGTGTCCGTCACGGTTCCCCCTTGGGAGTCCGCGGCGGGGCCACGGGCACCGTTCGCGCCAGTCTGTGCCGGTCCGGCGCCCGTGGCTCCACTCACGCTTACTCCTCGTGCTCCCCAGCCGAGGGCTGGGCGCCCTCGGCGGCCTCGGCGGCCTGTCCTTCGACGGCCGCCTCGGTCCCGATCTCTGTCTCGGCCTCGTCGACCTCGTCAGCTTCCTGACCGGCCTCGGCGTTGCGCGCGATACCGACCACGGCATCCCGCTTGCCCAGGTTGATCAGCTGGACGCCCATGGTGTCACGGCCGGTCTCCCTGACTTCGTTGACTCGCGTACGAATCACACCACCGCTGAGCGTGATGGCGAGAATCTCGTCCGTTTCGTCCACCACGAGCGCCCCTACGAGCGACCCGCGGTCCTCCACGATCTTGGCGGCCTTGATGCCCAGGCCGCCACGGCCCTGGACGCGGTACTCGTCCACCGGCGTCCGCTTGGCGTAACCGCCGTCGGTCGCGGTGAAGACGAACGTACCCGGCCGGACAACGCTCATGGAGAGGAGTTCGTCACCCTCTCGGAAGCTCATGCCCTTCACACCCGACGTCGCACGGCCCATCGGGCGCAGCGCGTCGTCGGTCGCCGTGAAGCGGATCGACTGCGCCTTCTTGCTGATGAGCAGCAGGTCGTCCTCGGCGGACACCAGCTCGGCGCCGATCAGCTCGTCGTCGCTACCGCTCTCGGTCTCCCGGAGGTTGATCGCGATGACACCGCCCGAGCGGGGCGAGTCGTAGTCCTTGAGCGCCGTCTTCTTCACCAGGCCGCCCTTGGTGGCCAGGATCAGGTAGGGCGCCGCCTCGTAGTCGCGGATCGCGAGGATCTGGGCGATCTTCTCGTCCGGCTGGAAGGCCAGCAGGTTCGCCACGTGCTGCCCGCGCGCGTCGCGGCCGGCGTCCGGCAGCTCGTACGCCTTGGACCGGTAGACGCGGCCCTTGTTCGTGAAGAACAGCAGCCAGTGGTGCGTGGTGGACACGAAGAAGTGGTCGACCAGGTCGTCCTGCTTCAGCTTCGTGCCGCGCACGCCCTTGCCGCCGCGCTTCTGCGAGCGGTAGTCCTCGGTCTTGGTGCGCTTGACGTAGCCGCCGTGGGTGATCGTGACGACGATGTCCTCTTCGGCGATCAGGTCCTCGATGGACATGTCACCGTCGAAGGGCACCAGCTTGGAGCGCCGGTCGTCGCCGAACTTCTCGACGATCGCGGCCAGTTCCTCGCTGACGATCGAGCGCTGGCGCTCTTCCGAGGCCAGGATCGCGTTGTACTCGTTGATCTTGGCCTGGAGCTCGTCGTGCTCGGCGACGATCTTCTGCCGCTCCAGCGCCGCCAGGCGGCGCAGCTGCATCTCCAGGATCGCGTTCGCCTGGATCTCGTCGATCTCCAGCAGGCCCATCAGGCCCTCGCGCGCGATCTCGACCGTGTTGCTGCGCCGGATGAGGGCGATGACCTCGTCGATCGCGTCCAGCGCCTTGAGCAGGCCGCGCAGGATGTGCGCCCGCTCCTCCGCCTTGCGCAGGCGGAACCTCGTGCGCCGGACGATGACCTCGATCTGGTGCTGCACCCAGTGGCGGATGAACGCGTCGATCGACAGGGTGCGCGGCACCCCGTCCACCAGCGCCAGCATGTTCGCGCCGAAGTTGGTCTGCAGATCGGTGTGCTTGTACAGGTTGTTCAGCACGACCTTGGCGACCGCGTCGCGCTTGAGCACGATCACCAGGCGCTGGCCGGTGCGCGAGGAGGTCTCGTCGCGGACGTCGGCGATGCCGCCGATCTTGCCGTCCTTGACCAGGTCGGCGATCTTCTGCGCCAGGTTGTCCGGGTTGGTCTGGTACGGAAGCTCCGTGACCACCAGGCACTGGCGGTTCTGGATCTCCTCGACCTCCACCACCGCGCGCATCGTGATGGAGCCGCGACCGGTGCGGTACGCCTCCTCGATGCCCTTGCGGCCCACGACCAGGGCGCCGGACGGGAAGTCCGGACCCTTGATCCGCTCGATGAGCGCGTCCTGGAGCTCCTCGTGCGAGGCCTCCGGGTGCTCCAGCGCCCACTGCGCGCCCGCCGCGACCTCGCGGAGGTTGTGCGGCGGGATGTTGGTCGCCATGCCGACCGCGATGCCGGCCGAACCGTTCACCAGCAGGTTGGGGAAGCGCGCCGGCAGGACCGTCGGCTCCTGGTTGCGGCCGTCGTAGTTGTCCGTGAAGTCGACGGTCTCCTCGTCGATGTCCCGGAGCATCTCCATGGCCAGCGGCATCAGCTTGCACTCGGTGTAGCGCATCGCGGCCGCCGGGTCGTTGCCCGGGGAGCCGAAGTTGCCGTTCGAGTCCACCAGCGGCATCCGCAGCGACCACGGCTGGGCCAGGCGGACCAGGGCGTCGTAGATCGAGGAGTCGCCGTGCGGGTGGTACGTACCCATGACGTCACCGACGACGCGGGCGCACTTGTAGAAGCCCTTCTCGGGCCGGTAGCCGCCGTCGTACATCGCGTACAGCACGCGGCGGTGGACCGGCTTGAGGCCGTCCCGCACGTCGGGCAGCGCGCGGGAGACGATGACGGACATCGCGTAGTCGAGGTAGGAGCGCTGCATCTCCGTCTCGAGCCCGACGGGCTCGATCCGCAGTACGGGCTGCTCTTCCTCGGTGTTCTCGGCAGTGGGGGTGGTTTCGTCGGCCATTGCTGGTCAGAAGTCCTTTCAGGCGGTCAGCTGAGCCGACTCAGATGTCGAGGAAGCGAACGTCCTTGGCGTTGCGCTGGATGAAGGAGCGTCGCGCTTCGACGTCCTCACCCATCAGCACCGAGAACAGGTCGTCGGCCTGCGCGGCGTCGTCCAGGGTGACCTGGCCGAGCACGCGGTGGTCCACGTCCATGGTGGTGACGCGCAGTTCCTCGGCGTTCATCTCGCCCAGACCCTTGAAGCGCTGGATCGAGTCTTCCTTGATCCGCTTGCCGTTCTGCTTGCCGAGCTCGACGAGGGCGTCGCGCTCGCGGTCGGAGTACGCGTACTCGAAGTCGTCCCGACCCCACTTGATCTTGTACAGCGGCGGGCGCGACAGGTACACGTGCCCCGCCTCGACCAGCGGCCGCATGAAGCGGAACAGGAAGGTCAGCAGCAGGGTGTTGATGTGCTGGCCGTCGACATCGGCGTCCGCCATCAGGATGATCTTGTGATAGCGGAGCTTCTCGATGTCGAAGTCCTCGTGCACACCCGTGCCGAAGGCACTGATCAGCGCCTGGACCTCGGTGTTCTGGAGGATCTTGTCGATACGGGCCTTCTCGACGTTCAGGATCTTGCCGCGGATCGGCAGGATGGCCTGGTACATCGGGTTGCGGCCGGACTTCGCGGAGCCACCGGCCGAGTCGCCCTCGACGATGAAGATCTCGCACTTGGTCGGGTCGTTCGACTGGCAGTCGGACAGCTTGCCCGGCAGCGAGGCGCTCTCCAGCAGACCCTTGCGACGCGTCAGGTCACGGGCCTTGCGGGCCGCGACGCGCGCGGTGGCCGCCTGGATCGACTTGCGGATGATGTCCGCGGCCTCGACCGGGTTGCGGTCGAACCAGTCGTTGAGGTGCTCGTGGACGACCTTCTGCACGAAGGTCTTGGCCTCCGTGTTGCCCAGCTTGGTCTTCGTCTGGCCCTCGAACTGCGGCTCGCCCAGCTTCACCGAGATGATCGCCGTCAGACCCTCGCGGATGTCCTCGCCGGCGAGGTTGTCGTCCTTCTCCCGCAGCAGCTTCTTGTCACGCGCGTAGCGGTTGACAAGACCCGTCAGCGCCGCACGGAAGCCCTCCTCGTGCGTGCCGCCCTCGTGCGTGTGGATCGTGTTCGCGAAGGAGTAGACACCCTCCGTGTACTGCGAGTTCCACTGCATCGCGATCTCGACCGAGAGCATGCGCTCCTTGTCCTCGGCCTCGACGTCGATGACGGTCGGGTGGATCAGCTCACCCTTGCGCGAGTTCAGGTACTTCACGAAGTCGACGATGCCGCCCTCGTAGTAGTACTTCACCGTGCGCGCCTGGTTGTCGTCGGACTCCTCCGCGGAGTCCGCGCCCATCGTCGCCTTCGCCGAGTCGCGCTCGTCCGTCAGCGACAGGGTCAGGCCCTTGTTGAGGAAGGCCATCTCCTGGAAGCGCCGCGACAGCGTCTCGAAGGAGTACTCGGTCGTCTCGAAGATGTCGCCGTCGGCCCAGAAGGTGACCGTCGTGCCGTGCTCGTCGGTCTCCTCGTTCTTCGCGAGGGCCGCCGTCGGGACACCGAGCTTGTAGTCCTGGGTCCAGCGGTAGCCGTCGGTCTTGACCTCGACCGCGACCTTCGTCGACAGGGCGTTCACGACGGACACGCCGACGCCGTGCAGACCGCCGGAGACGGCGTAGCCGCCGCCGCCGAACTTGCCGCCCGCGTGCAGGACCGTCAGGACGACCTCGACGGCCGGCTTCCCCTCGGACGGCACGATGCCGACCGGGATACCGCGGCCGTTGTCGACCACGCGCACCCCGCCGTCGGCGAGGATCGTGACGTCGATGGTGTCCGCGTGCCCGGCCAGGGCCTCGTCGACCGAGTTGTCCACCACCTCGTAGACGAGGTGGTGCAGCCCGCGCTCACCGGTCGAGCCGATGTACATACCGGGCCGCTTGCGGACCGCGTCCAGGCCCTCGAGGACCTGGATGGCACTGGCGTCGTACGAGGTGGTGACCTCGCCCTTCTCGCCGGCTGTGGACTGGTTGTCGTTGGGGTTGCCGGAATCGGCCACGAAGCGCCCTTTCTGGCACAGCACAGGCCGTACTCCGGGCCAGCAGGCATGCAAGCAGGAGCGGCTGCGTCGATCTGCGTTGTCAGCGTGTATCAGCTAGATCCCGCAAGCGGGCGGGATTCGCTTCAGTCTACCGGTACCACGGACATGAATGGGGGTTTGCCGGTGCCTCAGTCCGCATGTGCCGCCCTGAACCTCCTCTCTCCGACTCCCCATATCCGGGAAGGGGCTCAAAGAGGCTCACACGGGCGTCCAGCGCTTCGGGCTGTCAACCTCCCGCTACCGTGAGGGACGCCACGCGATCCGGGGCTATCCGTACGTGTCGCCCGGACCCGTACTGCCCGGCGCACGCCACGGCCCGTACCGCTTCGGGCGGCTGCCCGGCCCCTGGACCTTGATCATCTGTACGGTGCCCTGGCCGAGGTCCGCGTTCAGCCGGGCCACCAGCTGCGGGGCCAGCAGCTTCAGCTGCGCCGCCCACGCCGAGGAGTCGCACCGTACGAGGAGTTCACGGTCCTCGTAGCGTTCCGGTTCACAGTGCGCAGCGATCTCCGGGCCGACGATCTCCGGCCAGCGCTCCATCACGCCCGCGACCGCCATCGGCATCTCCCAGCCGCGCTCCGTGCGCAGCCGGTCCAGCGCGGCCATCAGCGGCATCGGGTCCCGGCCGTCCGCCCGCGCACCCGAGCGCAGTCCGGGGTTCGGCTGCCGCTTCTTCCCGCCCGCCGCGTTGCCGCGGGCCCGCGCCTGCTCGCGCGCTGCCGCCAGTGCCTGGCGGGCCAGGTCCACCCCGGAGGGCTCGGGCGCCCTGCGCGGTTCCTTCTCCTGCTTGCCCTGGTCGCTCACAGCCGGGTCACCTCACCGCCGGACACCCCGAACCGCGCACCCACCAGCACATCCGGGACGTCGTCGTCCACCGCAGCCGTCACCAGCACCTGCTCGCCCGGGGCCACCAGCTCCGCCAGCCGTTCCCGGCGCCGCGCGTCCAGTTCCGCGAAGACGTCGTCCAGGATCAGCACCGGCTCGCTGCCCTCCGCGCGCAGCAGCTCGTACGAGGCCAGCCGCAGCGCCAGCGCGTACGACCACGACTCCCCGTGGCTCGCGTAACCCTTGGCCGGCAGCTCCCCGAGCCGCAGCAGCACGTCGTCCCGGTGCGGGCCCACCAGGGTCACGCCCCGCTCGATCTCCTGCTTGCGCACCTCGGCCAGCGCGGCCAGCAGCACCTCGGCCAGCGCCTCCCGGGTCCGGGCCTCGCCGCTGTCCACCGGCTCGCCCGCCGACGACTTGTACGCGAGCCCCAGCGGGCCACCGCCCGGCGCGAGCTGCTCGTACGCCTTGTCCGCCAGCGGCAGCAGGGTCGCGACCAGGTCGAGGCGGTGCGCCAGCAGCTCCGCGCCCGCGCGCGCGAGGTGCTGGTCCCAGACGTCGAGGGTCGACATGTCCATCGAGCGGCCGCCGTGCCGGCGCGCCATCGCCGCCGACTTCAGCAGGGTGTTGCGCTGCTTCAGCACCCGCTCGTAGTCCGAGCGCACCGCCGCCAGGCGCGGCGAGCGCGCCGTCACGAGCTCGTCGAGGAACCGCCGCCGCTCCCCCGGGTCCCCCTTCACCAGGGCCAGGTCCTCCGGGGCGAACAGCACGGTGCGTACGATCCCCAGCACGTCCCGCGGCCTGACCTGCGAGGAGCGGTTGATGCGGGCCCGGTTCGCCCGGCCCGGGTTCAGCTCCAGCTCCACCAGCTGCTGGCGCTCGCCCTGGGTCACGGCGGCCCGGATGATCGCCCGGTCCGCGCCCATGCGTACCAACGGGGCGTCCGCGGACACCCGGTGGCTGCCCAGGGTCGCCAGATAGCCGATCGCCTCGACCAGGTTCGTCTTGCCCTGGCCGTTGGGACCCACGAAAGCCGTGACGCCCGGGTCGAGGGGAACCTCGGCCCGGGCGTACGAGCGGAAGTCGGCCAACGAGAGATGCGAAACATGCATACGGCGCCGACCTCCCCCGGCTTCCTGCTGATCTGCTCTCTTGAGCTGTGGAGCTGTGGAGCTGTGGAGCTCTGCTGTGGGTGCTACTTCTTCTCGACCGCGTGGCCGCCGAACTGGTTGCGCAGCGCGGCGATCATCTTCATCTGCGGGGAGTCGTCCTGGCGCGAGGCGAAGCGCGCGAACAGCGACGCGGTGATCGCGGGCAGCGGGACGGCGTTGTCGATCGCCGCCTCGACGGTCCAGCGGCCCTCGCCCGAGTCCTGGGCGAAGCCCCGCAGCTGCTCCAGGTGCTCGTCCTCGTCCAGGGCGTTCACCGCCAGGTCCAGCAGCCAGGAACGGATGACCGTGCCCTCCTGCCAGGACCGGAAGACCTCGCGGACGTCGGTGACCGAGTCCACCTTCTCCAGCAGCTCCCAGCCCTCGGCGTAGGCCTGCATCATGGCGTACTCGATACCGTTGTGGACCATCTTCGCGAAGTGGCCCGCGCCGACCTTGCCCGCGTGCACGGCGCCGAAGTCACCCTCGGGCTTGAGGGCGTCGAAGACCGGCTGGACCGCGGCGACGTGCTCCTTGTCGCCGCCGTACATCAGCGCGTAGCCGTTCTCCAGGCCCCACACGCCGCCGGAGACGCCGCAGTCCACGAAGCCGATGCCCTTGGCAGCCAGCTCCTCGGCGTGCTTCTCGTCGTCGGTCCAGCGCGAGTTGCCGCCGTCCACGACGATGTCGCCGGGCGAGAGCAGCTCGCCGAGCTCGTCCACGGTCGACTGGGTCGCCGCGCCGGCCGGGACCATCACCCACACCACGCGGGGGGCCTGCAGGCTGTCCACAAGCTCCTGCAGGCTGTGGACATCGGCGAGGTCCGGGTTGCGGTCGTATCCGATGACGGTGTGGCCTGCGCGGCGGATGCGCTCGCGCATGTTGCCGCCCATCTTGCCGAGACCGACGAGACCAAGCTCCATCAGGTGGTTCCTTAAGCGTTGTGGCCGTCTGTGCCGGGGTTCCCCTGCTACCCGGGGACACCCCCGGCCCCGAGCCTACGCCGGGCCGTGCCGCCCGGCCCCACGGGCACTCCGGGCCGGCGGCCGGGCGGACCCTGGGCGGGCCCCTGTGGACGCCGTCGGGCCCGGCCCCGCAGCCTGCGAGACCGGGCCCGACGGGGACGGGTTCAGCCGGAGAGGCGCACCGGCATGATCAGGTACTTGTACGCCTCGTCCGCCTCGGCATCCACAGCCGGGCGGCCGCTGAGCAGCGCAGGCTTGGTGGAGGTGGTGAAGCTGAGCTGCGCGGCGGGCGAGTCGATCGCGCTCAGGCCGTCGAGCAGGAAGGTCGGGTTGAAGGCGATCGAGATGTCGTCGCCCTCCAGCTTCGCGTCGACGCGCTCCACAGCCTGTGCATCGTCGGAGGAGCCGGCCTCCAGGATCAGTACGCCCTGCTCGAAGCTCAGGCGGACCGGGGTGTTGCGCTCGGCGACGAGGGCCACGCGCTTGACGGCCTCGACGAACGGGGCGGTCTCGATCACGGCGACGGAGTTGAACTCCGTCGGGAAGAGCGTGCGGTACTTCGGCAGGTCGCCTTCGAGGAGACGGGTGGTGGTGCGGCGGCCCGCGCCCTCGAAGCCGATGAGGCCCTCGCCGGAGCCCGAGCCCGACAGCGCCAGGGTGACCGTGTCACCGCTGGTCAGGGACTTGGCGGTGTCCAGGAGCGTCTTGGCGGGCACCAGGGCGACGGCCGAGGCCGCCGGGTCCTCCGGCTTCCACAGGAACTCGCGGACCGCGAAGCGGTAGCGGTCGGTCGAGGCCAGGGTGACGCGGTCGCCCTCGATCTCGATGCGGACGCCGGTCAGCACGGGCAGCGTGTCGTCGCGGCCGGCGGCGATGGCGACCTGGGCGGCGGCGGAGGCGAAGACCTCACCGGGCACGGTGCCGGTGGCGGTCGGCATCTGCGGCAGCGCCGGGTATTCCTCCACAGGCAGGGTGTGGAGTGTGAATCGCGAGGAGCCGCAGACCACGGTCGCCCGTACACCGTCTGTGGAAATCTCCACCGGCCGGTTGGGGAGGGCGCGGCAGATGTCGGCGAGCAGCCGGCCGGACACCAGGACCGTGCCGTCCTCCTCGACGTCCGCCTCGACCGAGACGCGGGCCGAGACCTCGTAGTCGAAGCCGGAGAGGGACAGCGTGCCCTCCTCGGCCTTCAGCAGCAGGCCCGCGAGAACGGGCACCGGCGGCCGGGCCGGGAGGCTACGAGCGGCCCAAGCCACTGCCTCCGCGAGTACGTCGCGCTCCACCCGGATCTTCACCGGAACCGCCTCCTGCTGTTGCTCGCTCGTCTGCCGGCCTTCGTCGTCGGCTCGTCGATGCCTCGACCGATGCCGGGGACCAGTCTGACGTACGGCGCCGACAGTCGTCGCTGCTGGCGGTCAAGTCGGGAGCGAGGTGTCGGGGAGGGCCGCCCACCGAGTTGTGCACAGGTCCTGCTTGAAAACCGAATCCGAGCTAACTCTCTATGGGGGTAGTAGTAGGGCCTGTGGAAACGGTGGATAACCCCGTTCTCGCAGGTCACCCCGCGTTTTTTATCCCCACACCCTGTGGGTGACACCGGTGGACAACACGGTGTCTCTGTGGAGAACAGTTATTTCTGCACAGGCTATCCCCAGGTGACCCCGACTACTCCACAGGTGTGTCCCCAGCTTTCCCCCGGTACTCCACAGCCCAAACGTCTACTTCCGTGTGACGGCTTTCACTCGGGGCGGTGAGATGGGCACCGATGTTGCCGAACAGTGGACAACGGTGTGGGTAAGTCGTCTGATCCTGTGCACAGGACGCGCGACCCTGTGGGTCGGCGGTGGACAACGCCGGGGACGGCCCTGTGGACGAAATCCTTGTCCACAGGCTGTGGATTACGTTTGCTCACAATTCCACAGGGGTCTGACCAGCTCTGATGGTGCCTCACTCCGGGGCCCTGTGGACAGCCTTGTGGGTTGTGGACACCGTCCCCAGGGTGTGGACGGAAGAAAGTCCCCCAATCTGTGGATGACTTGCTCCGTTGGGGGCGTATTCGAACAGGTCAGGGGCGCGCGCACGAAGAAGGGCGCCCCCGAAGTGGTCCGGGAGCGCCCTCTGGATGCGTTTGGGAAGGCCCTGCGGGCTCTCGCTCAGCCCTCGTATGGCCCTCGTCCGGCCCGCGCGCAGCCCCTTCAGTCGAGCCGGTGTCAGGCGTTCTTGATGCGGTTGGTGAGCTCGGTGACCTGGTTGTAGATGGACCGGCGCTCCGCCATCAGGGCGCGGATCTTGCGGTCCGCGTGCATGACGGTCGTGTGGTCGCGGCCGCCGAACTGCGCCCCGATCTTGGGCAGTGAGAGGTCCGTGAGCTCCCGGCACAGGTACATGGCGATCTGCCGGGCGGTCACCAGCACGCGGCTGCGCGAGGAGCCGCACAGATCGTCCACGGTGAGGCCGAAGTAGTCGGCGGTGGCCGCCATGATGTCGCTGGCGGTGATCTCGGGCGCGCTGTCCTCGCCGCCCGGGATCAGGTTCTTGAGGACGTCCTCGGCGAGGCCCAGGTCGACCGGCTGCCGGTTGAGGCTCGCGAAGGCCGTGACCCGGATCAGCGCCCCCTCCAGCTCGCGGATGTTGCGCGAGATGCGGGAGGCGATGAACTCCAGCACCTCCGGCGGGGCGTTGAGCTGCTCCTGGACGGCCTTCTTGCGCAGGATCGCGATACGGGTTTCCAGCTCGGGCGGCTGGACGTCGGTGATCAGGCCCCACTCGAAGCGGTTGCGGAGCCGGTCCTCCAGGGTGACGAGCTGCTTGGGCGGCCGGTCGGAGGAGAGCACGATCTGCTTGTTGGCGTTGTGCAGCGTATTGAAGGTGTGGAAGAACTCCTCCTGCGTCGACTCCTTGCTCGCGAGGAACTGGATGTCGTCGACGAGCAGGATGTCCATCTCGCGGTAGCGCTTGCGGAACGCGTCGCCCTTGCCGTCGCGGATCGAGTTGATGAACTCGTTGGTGAACTCCTCGGAGCTCACGTAGCGCACGCGGGTGCCGGGGTAGAGGCTCCGCGCGTAGTGCCCGATGGCGTGCAGCAGGTGCGTCTTGCCGAGGCCCGACTCCCCGTAGACGAAGAGGGGGTTGTACGCCTTCGCCGGCGCCTCGGCGACGGCCACCGCGGCCGCGTGCGCGAAGCGGTTGGAGGCACCGATCACGAAGGTGTCGAAGAGGTACTTCGGGTTCAGACGGGCCGTCGGTTCGAGCGGGCCCGAGGTGGAGCCGCCGGACGGGGCCGGGGGCGGCGCGGGCCGGCCCGGGGACGGCCGCGAGGCGGGCTGCTCGTACTGCTGCTGCTCGTACTGGTGCTGCTGGTGCGACTGGTGGGGCTGCTGGGGCTCGTACGGGGACTGCTCGTACTGCTGCTGCTCGTAGCCGCCCTGGTCGTAGCCCGAGGGCTCGGGCTGCTGGAGGTAGCCCGGCTGCGGGGAGGCGTACGGGTCGCGCTCGGGGAAGCCGCCGAGGCGCGGCTGCTGCCAGCCGTACTCGTCCTGCTGCCCGCCGCGGGGCCAGGCGCCGGGCTCGGGGCGCGGCTGCTGGTAGTCCGGATAGGCGGGGCGCGCGCCGGGGAGCTGGTCGTCGCCGCCGGGGCCGGTGTGGCCGCCGGGGCTGCGCTGGCCGCCGTAGGGCTCGTACGAGTCGCGCTGCGCGGCGGGGGGCGCCGGGGGCGCGGGCTCGCCGGCGGAGTCGTCGACGGTGATGGCGATCCGGATCGGGCGGCCGCACTCCCGGCTGAGGGCGTCGCTGATCAGCGGGGCCAGGCGGCCTTCCAGGACGCGCTTTCCCCATTCATTGGGGACGGCGAGCAGTGCGGTGTCGGCGACCAGGGCCAGCGGCTGGCAGCGTTCGACCCACTGCTTGTCCTTGGGCTCGATGCCCTGCTGTCCCTCCCCGAGGAGCTTTTCGAGCACCCTTGGCCACACTGCGGCAAGATCGGCAGGTACGTCAGCCACAGAGCACGCTCTCTCACAGGGGGTCCCACGAATGTGTGGTTCTTTGGGACGGTCGGGACAAAAAATCCGGGGTCGGACAACGGTAGTCAGGCCGACGGGTACGGTTCAAGTCGTTGTCCACAGCCTGTGCACAGTGTGGGGCCGCGTCGGCTCGGTTTGACCGGATGGCGTAGCCGCGCGTACCGTAACGAGGTCGAGTTGTCGATGGCTGCTGCCGCCTGCCTACCGATGGGCGAAGATCACTGATTGTGATCGTTTAGCGGTGCCACTCGGGCGAACACGCGAGTTTCCTCGTGGGCGCACGGTGACAGCCAGGCGATGTCCCGCCACAACGATTTATTCTCTGGAGCCCCCGAGTGAGCAAGCGCACCTTCCAGCCGAACAACCGCCGTCGTGCCAAGACCCACGGCTTCCGCCTGCGGATGCGTACCCGTGCCGGTCGCGCGATCCTCGCGAACCGTCGTGGCAAGGGCCGCGCCGCCCTTTCCGCGTAACTAACGCGCGGGTCGTGACGTCGTGCTGTCTCCCGAGAATCGGCTGAGGCGGCGCGAGGACTTCGCGAGCGCGGTACGTCGAGGCCGCCGGGCTGGTCGCCCGCTCCTCGTCGTCCATCTACGTACAAGCGGTGCAACGGACCCGCACGAGCCGGGGGAGATCGATCCCTCGACGCGTGCGGGTTTCGTCGTCAGCAAGGCTGTCGGCGTCGCCGTCGTCCGTAACCGGGTCAAGCGCCGCTTGCGCCATCTCGTCCGCGAGCGGCTGTCCCAGCTGCCCGCCGGTAGCCTGGTGGTGGTGCGGGCCCTGCCCGGAGCGGGCGATGCCGCCGTCGACGAGCTGGCCCGGGACCTGGATGCCGCCTTGCTGCGGCTACTGGGAGGCGTGCCTCGATGAAGTACCCGCTGCTCGCCCTGATCAAGCTGTACCAGTGGACGATCAGTCCGCTGCTCGGGCCGGTGTGCCGCTACTACCCCTCGTGCTCGCACTACGGGTACACGGCCATCGACCGGCATGGTGCGGTGAAGGGGACGGTTCTGACCGCCTGGCGGATCCTGCGGTGCAATCCGTGGTCCCCGGGTGGTGTGGACCATGTCCCACCTCGTAAACGCCCGCGTTGGCACGAGCAGCTGCGCAGTGCGTTGCGTAGATCTCGCAATGCTCAAGGAGCCTGATTAGTGGACACGATTGCCAGTCTGTTCAGCTTTATCACCACGCCCGTCTCGTGGATCATCGTCCAGTTCCACAGTCTGTACGGTGCGATCTTCGGCGCGGACAGTGGATGGGCCTGGGGCCTGTCCATCGTGTCACTGGTGATCTTGATCCGTATCTGCCTGATCCCGCTCTTCGTGAAGCAGATCAAGGCGACGCGGGGCATGCAGGCGCTCCAGCCGAAGATGAAGGCAATCCAGGAGCGCTACAAGAACGACAAGCAGCGTCAGTCCGAAGAGATGATGAAGCTGTACAAGGAGACGGGTACCAACCCGCTCTCCTCGTGCCTTCCCATCCTGGCGCAGTCGCCGTTCTTCTTCGCCCTGTACCACGTGCTGGCGAGCATCGCCAACGGCAAGAAGATCGGCGAGATCGACGGCCCCCTGCTGGCGAGCGCGCGTGAGGCGCACATCTTCGGTGCCCCGCTGGCGGCGAAGTTCACGGACAGCGCGGACAAGGTCGCGAGCCTCAACGCCTCGCTGACGGACGTCCGGATCGTCACCGCGATCATGATCATCCTGATGTCGCTGTCGCAGTTCTACACCCAGCGTCAGCTGATGCAGAAGAACGTCGACCTCTCGGTCAAGACGCCGTTCATGCAGCAGCAGAAGATGCTGATGTACATCTTCCCCGTGATCTTCGCGGTCATGGGCATCAACTTCCCCGTCGGTGTCCTCGTCTACTGGCTGACCACGAACGTGTGGACCATGGGCCAGCAGATGTACGTGATCAGCCAGAACCCGACGCCGGGCAGCAAGGCTCAGGACCAGTACCTGACCCGCCTGGTCAAGCACATCACCTCGCACGGTGAGCTCAAGGGCCGGAGCCGCAAGAAGATCGTCGCGGCGATCGTGGCCAAGGGCCCGGACCGCAACGACAACGAGCGCAAATTCATCACCACTCTGACGAAGCAGGGCATGGCCGCGCAGGCGGACGGCTCCGTGATCAAGAGTGTGGAGGCCACGGCCGACTCGGACGCGGCCACTGGCGGTGCCGCGAAGCGGAACCAGCCGAAGCGGCAGTCGAAGTCGCAGCGCCAGACGCCCCCCAGCAAGCCCTCTTCCAAGAAGTAGAAGGAGTCTCTCCCGTGACGGAAGGCACCACCACCGCCGCCGCTGAGAGTGGCGACACCCTGACCCGCCTCGAGCAGGAGGGTGAGATCGCGGCCGACTACCTTGAGGGTCTGCTGGACATCGCCGACCTGGACGGCGACATCGACATGGACGTCGAGGCCGACCGGGCCGCGGTGTCGATCGTCAGCGACTCCGCCAGCCGTGACCTGCAGAAGCTCGTGGGCCGCGACGGTGAGGTTCTGGAGGCTCTGCAGGAGCTGACCCGCCTCGCCGTGCACCGCGAGACCGGGGACCGCAGCCGGCTGATGCTGGACATCGCCGGGTTCCGTGCGCAGAAGCGCGAGGAGCTGGCGGTTCTGGGCGCCAAGGCGGCGGCGGACGTGAAGGCGTCCGGTGAGCCGATGAAGCTGGCGCCGATGACGCCGTTCGAGCGGAAGGTCGTCCACGACGCCGTGGCGGCCGCCGGTCTGCGGAGCGAGTCCGAGGGCGAGGAGCCGCAGCGCTTCGTCGTTGTGCTCCCGGCCTGATCGGAAGCGTGAGTGTCCGGCCCCGTCTGTGTCGCAGGCGGGGCCGATGTTTGTCAGCCTGTTTGAAGAACCATGCGGAACGGAAGGACGGTCCCCCGTGACGGAGGCAGCAGAGCTTCCCCCCGCGCCCGAGGTGGCACGCGCGGTGTTCGGTGAGTTTTTCCCGGAAGCCGTGCGGTACGCGGAGCTGCTGGCGGACGCGGGGGTCAAGCGCGGGCTGATCGGGCCGCGTGAGGTGCCGCGGCTGTGGGAGCGGCACCTGCTGAACTGCGCGGTGCTCTCCGAGGTGGTGCCCGAGGGCGTCACGGTGTGCGACGTGGGCTCGGGCGCGGGTCTGCCCGGTATCCCGCTGGCCCTGGTGCGGCGGGACCTGAAGATCACGCTGCTGGAACCGCTGTTGCGCCGTACGACCTTCCTCCAGGAGGTCGTGGAGCTGCTGGGCCTCGATCACGTGACGGTGGTGCGCGGGCGCGCCGAGGAGGTCCTCGGGAAGCTGCAGCCGGTGCACGTGGTGACGGCTCGGGCGGTGGCTCCGCTGGACCGGCTGGCGGGCTGGGGCGTGCCGCTGCTGCGTCCGTACGGGGAGATGCTGGCGCTGAAGGGCGACACCGCCGAGGAAGAGCTGGTGTCGGCGAAGACGGCACTGACGAAGCTCGGTGTGGTGAAGACCTCGGTCCTGCATGTGGGCGAGGGCGTCGTGGACCCGCTGTCCACGGTGGTCCGGGTGGAGGTCGGAGAGAGCCCCGGCGGGGTGAGGTTCGCGGCCAAGCGGGCTAAGGCCGCCCGGGTCAGCCGTACCCGTCGCCGCCGCTGATCCCTCCAAGGTGCTCGGGGTCGCGGTCGTTCCGGCCGGGATTTCGGGTGTGTTGGGCCCTATAGGTATGGATTTCGGAGTGTCGTAGCGGCCTGGTGTCTCCGTCCGGGCATCGTGTTTCACGTGAAACGTCGCTCTCTGCTGCACGGAATCATCAGCCGCGGTCGTGCGGCTGCGTCCCCCCGTCTTCGCAAGGACGAAGGGGGGACGGAGTTGTCCACATCGGTGGATTCATCCACAGGAGTACGGGCCCCGCTGGTTCGCGACCCCGGTGACATGGCAGGCTCTGTTCATCGCGAGCCTGATGCCGAGGAGAGTGACACCGTGCGGTCCGACGCCAACCTCGCGGGGCCGATGGCCGACCCGGTCCCCGGTCCCCGCTCTGAATCGCCGGGGGACGATGTTTCACGTGAAACATCGTCGCCCCTTGTAGACAACGACACCCCGATCGGCCGAGCCGCCCAGCTGGCCGTCGAGGCGCTTGGGCGTGCCGGCGAGGGTCTGCCCCGCCCGGCGCAGACCCGGGTCATGGTGGTCGCCAACCAGAAGGGCGGCGTGGGCAAGACCACGACGACCGTGAACCTGGCGGCTTCTCTGGCCCTGCACGGGGCGCGAGTCCTGGTGATCGACCTCGACCCGCAGGGCAATGCCTCCACGGCTCTGGGCATCGATCACCACGCGGACGTGCCGTCCATCTATGACGTGCTCGTGGACAGCCGCCCGCTGCTGGAGGTCGTCCAGCCGGTCGTGGACGTGGAAGGGCTCTTCTGCGCGCCGGCCACGATCGATCTGGCGGGTGCCGAGATCGAGCTGGTGTCGCTGGTGGCGCGCGAGAGCCGGCTCCAGCGGGCGATCCAGGCGTACGAGCAGCCGCTCGACTACATCCTGATCGACTGCCCGCCCTCGCTGGGACTACTGACGGTGAACGCGCTGGTCGCGGGTGCTGAGGTGCTGATCCCGATCCAGTGCGAGTACTACGCACTGGAGGGACTGGGTCAGCTGCTGCGCAATGTCGACCTCGTGCGGGCGCACCTGAACCAGAACCTGCACGTCTCGACGATCCTGCTCACGATGTACGACGGCAGGACGCGGCTGGCTTCGCAGGTGGCGGAGGAAGTGCGCACCCACTTCGGCAAAGAGGTACTGCGGACGAGCATCCCCAGGTCGGTGCGCATTTCCGAGGCGCCGAGCTACGGGCAGACGGTGCTCACGTACGACCCTGGCTCCAGCGGTTCCCTCTCCTACCTGGAGGCGGCGCGGGAGATCGCACTGCGGGGGGCCGGAATTCATTACGACGCCCAGAACGCCCATCTGGGCGCGGGCCTGAACAGCACGCAGAGTGTGGCGGAGGGGATCCAGTGAGTGAGCGACGTAGGGGTCTGGGGCGGGGGCTCGGCGCGCTGATTCCCGCCGCTCCCCAGGAGAAGACGCCATCGGTGACCGGTTCCGGGTCGACGTCCCCGTCGGCGGTGCCGGTACTGACTTCGGAGCGCGGGATCGCGGCGGCGAAGCTGGCCGCGCTGGCCCAGGCGGATGTTTCACGTGAAACATCGGTGGTGGTCGCGGCGACCGACGCGCCGGAGCCGGTGGGTCCCGAGGCCAATGTGGTGGCGGGTGCGACGTTCGCGGAGCTTCCGATGGACGCGATCACGCCGAATCCGCGCCAGCCGCGAGAGGTGTTCGACGAGGACGCCCTGGCCGAGCTGGTGACCTCCATCCAGGAGGTGGGTCTGCTCCAGCCGGTGGTGGTGCGGCAGTCGGCTCAGGGCCGCTACGAGCTCATCATGGGCGAGCGGCGCTGGCGCGCGTGCCGGGAGGCCGGGCTGGACCGCATCCCGGCGATCATCCGGGCGACGGACGACGACAAGCTGCTGCTGGACGCGCTCCTGGAGAACCTGCACCGGTCGCAGCTGAACCCGCTGGAGGAGGCTGCTGCGTACGACCAGCTTCTCCAGGACTTCAACTGCACGCACGACCAGCTGGCGGACCGGATCGGACGTTCGCGTCCCCAGGTGTCGAACACGCTGCGGCTGCTGAAGCTGTCCCCGCCGGTACAGCGGCGGGTGGCGGCGGGCGTGATCTCGGCAGGACATGCACGGGCGCTGCTGTCGGTCGAGGACTCCGTGGAGCAGGACCGGCTGGCGCACCGGATCGTGGCCGAGGGGCTGTCGGTGCGTGCCGTCGAGGAGATCGTCACCCTGATGGCCTCCGAGCCGTCGAGCCCGGTCAAGCCGAAGGGCCCGCGGGCCGGTGCCCGGGTGTCTCCGGCGCTCAGCGAGCTGGCGACGCGGCTGTCGGACCGGTTCGAGACGCGGGTGAAGGTGGATCTGGGCCAGAAGAAGGGCAAGATCACCGTCGAATTCGCCTCGATGGAGGATCTGGAGCGGATCCTGGGCACGCTGGCGCCGGGCGAGGGCCGGGTGCTCGAACAGGGTGTTGCCGGGGAGTGACCCCGGGCTACCAAGGGGCGGATCGTGTCGGTGGGAGCCGGTGCGGTCCGCCCCTTTGCCGTGTCTTGTCGCGGTATCGGGTGCTGTGCCATCGAAGAAGGGATGGGCAGTGGTTACGATCCCTGTATGGGTCGTCGGCTGGTACCGCTCACGCTGGACAACCTCCAGGACCTGCCTCGGCGTTGCCGGTCCTGTGTCTTCTGGGAGCTGGATCCGGTCAGCGGTGATGCCGCCGTGAAGTCGGGGACCCCGGCCCAGGAGAAGGAGGCGTGGATCTCCGCCGTCCTGCTGGAGTGGGGATCGTGCGGGCGCGTCGTCTATGTGGACGAGGTCCCGGTGGGCTTCGTGCTCTACGCGCCGCCGGCGTACGTGCCCCGGTCCACGGCCTTTCCGACGAGTCCGGTCTCCTCCGATGCGGTCCAGCTGATCACCGCGTGGATCATGCCGGGCTATCAGGGGCAGGGCCTGGGACGGGTGATGGTCCAGACGGTGGCGAAGGACCTGCTGCGCCGGGGCTTCCGGGCGATCGAGGCGTTCGGCGACGCACGGTGGGAGGGTCCGGCGTGTCTGCTGCCCGCTGACCATCTGCTGGCGGTGGGCTTCAAGACGGTGCGGCCCCATCCGGTGCACCCGCGGCTGCGGTTGGAGCTGCGCTCCACGCTGTCGTGGAAGGAAGACGTGGAGCTCGCCCTCGACCGGCTGCTGGGTGCGGCGCGGAAGGAACCTGCGCTCCGCCCCCTGTGAGCCCGCGGGCATGTGAAACGGGGCCGCCCCTTCAGGGACGGCCCCGTTTCACATGGGTCCTGCTGTGCGAGACGTGCGAGCCGTCAGGCGGTCTTGATCTCGACGAAGTCCGAGAGGTCGCGCAGGATGGCGGCCTTGGGCTTGGCGCCGACGATGGTCTTGGCGACCTCGCCACCCTTGTAGACGTTCAGCGTCGGGATGGACATGACGCCGTACTTGGCAGCCGTGGCCGGGTTCTCGTCGATGTTGAGCTTGACGATCTCGATCTGGTCGCCGTACTCGGCGGCGATGGCCTCCAGCGACGGAGCGATCTGGCGGCACGGACCGCACCAGGCCGCCCAGAAGTCGACGAGCACGGGCTTGTCGCTGTTGAGGACCTCGGCGTCGAAATCGTCGTCGGTCACGTTCTTGAGGGTGCCGGCCACAGCGGCCTCCTTCTTCCTGCGGGGTGTGGGGTGTAGGGGGTGGTACGGAGGGTCAGACCGTCGCGTGGGCGTCCTCGGCGTTCTCGGCGTTCTCGGCGTCCGCGAGGGCGGCGAGGAAGCGCTCGGCGTCGAGGGCGGCGGAGCAGCCCGTTCCGGCGGCGGTGATGGCCTGACGGTAGGTGTGGTCCACGACGTCGCCCGCGCCGAACACGCCGGTGGCGCTGGTGCGGGTGGAGGGAGCGGCGACCTTGAGGTAGCCCTCCTCGTCGAGGTCCAGCTGGTCCTTGAACAGCTCGGTGCGCGGGTCGTGGCCGACGGCGATGAAGAGGCCGGTCACGGGCAGCTCGTGGGTCTCGCTGGTCTTGGTGTTGCGCAGCGTCAGACCGGAGAGCTTCTGCTCGCCGTGGATCTCGGCGACCTCGCTGTCCCAGGCGAACTTGATCTTCGGGTCGGCGAACGCGCGGTCCTGCATGGCCTTGGAGGCGCGCAGGCTGTCACGGCGGTGAACGATGGTGACGGACTTGGCGAAGCGGGAGAGGAAGGTGGCTTCCTCGATCGCCGTGTCGCCGCCGCCGACCACGGCGATGTCCTGCTCCTTGAAGAAGAAGCCGTCGCAGGTGGCGCACCAGGAGACGCCGCGACCCGAGAGGGCGTCCTCGTTGGGCAGACCGAGCTTGCGGTGCTGGGAACCGGTGGTCACGATGACGGCCTTGGCGCGGTACACGGTCCCGGCGGTGTCGGTGACGGTCTTGATCTCACCGGTGAGGTCCACGGCCACGACGTCGTCGGCCACGAGCTCGGCGCCGAAACGCTCGGCCTGGCCGCGCATGTTGTCCATGAGGTCCGGACCCATGATGCCGTCCTGGAAGCCGGGGAAGTTCTCGACCTCCGTGGTGTTCATCAGCGCGCCACCGGCGGTCACGGCACCTTCGAAGACCAGGGGCTTGAGCGAAGCGCGTGCGGTGTACAGGGCGGCCGTGTAACCGGCCGGCCCGGAGCCGATGATGATCACGTTTCGTACGTCGCTCACGGGTTACTTCCTCGTCTCTGCGGACTGCCTGCTGCTTGCCGGGGGGCCGGTGTGGACTCTCACCCCACCCAACGGATCCTACGGCGCATGCATTCCCCCGCTGTCCCCCGTGCGGACGGCGCGCGTCAGCTCCGGGGGTAGGTGCTGTTGAGCAGAGGCTTTCCGGGAGTGGTGGACGAGCCGTTCCCGCAGGTCGTCTCTACGAGGTAGGCGTCCACGAGGGCCGGGTCGCCGGGGTGCGCAAGGACCAGGAGGTAGACCTCCACGCCCTGATACGTGCCCCGGTCCGTGGCGAGGGGGGTGTCGGCGCGGCCGGTGGCCTCCTGGACACACGCGGGGACGGTGGCAGCGCCGCGGTCCGCCGGGGCCACCCCGGGAGCGGGAGTGGTGTTCTCCATCCCGTAGGTGTTGTTCTGCTCCCCCGGGACGGTCTTCGGGGGCTGCCCCGAAGCGAGGAGGTCACGGACGCTGCTCTGGAGGCCCTCGGCGGTGTACTGGGGTCCGCCGACCTTGGCCTGCGCGCTGGATGCGTCCTTGCGCGCGGCGGTGCCGTGTTCGGCCGGAGTGTCCGGGAGGCCGGTGGCCAGGAAGATCCCGAGTGCGCAGGCGGCCACCAGGGCGCCGATGGCGGCGATCCGGCGGCGGGCGCGATGCCGACCGGGACCGGTTGGGCCGACCGGGTGACCGGAGGGTCGCTTGGCCCCGGTTGAGAGGGGTGCGCCAGATGCGGCGAGCGATGTTTCACGTGAAACATCGCCGGCTTCGGCATGCTGCGGAGCGGTGGACCGCGGGTCGGGTCCGGCCGGGTCGCGCGGGCTGGTGGCATCGAGGAGCGCCTCGGCAGCGAGGGCTGCATCGATGCGGCCGGCGATGTCGGCGGGCATCCGGGGAGGCCCGGGGAGGGTGCCGAGCAGGGCCCGGATCTCCTCCAGGGAGGCCCGGACGTCGGCGCACAGGGCGCAGCCGTCGAGGTGGCCGCGGATCTCCGCCGTACGGGACGGGGAGAGGAGCCCTTCGGTCAGGTCGGAGATCTCGGAGACGTCCGGGTGCCGGATCGTGCCGGTAGTGGGGCTCACGCTCGTCCACCTCCGCCCTTCACTGCGTCTGGATCCGGTGCCGGGTCCCTGGGATCTGCCGTCGGTGGGACGGCTGCCCCCGGCGTCCGGTTCCTTCCCCGCTCGGTGGCGGTGTTATCCCCGGCATTCGAGCGCAGATGAGTGAGCATCGGGACGAGTTTTGCCCGGCCACGGGCGCAGCGGCTCTTGACGGTGCCGGTGGGCACGTCGAGGATCCGGGCGGCCTCCGCGACGGGGTAGCCCTGCATGTCGACCAGGACGAGCGCCGCCCGCTGCTCGGCCGGGAGCGTGCTCAGGGCGGCCAGGAGCTGGCGGTGGAGGTCCTCGCGCTCCGCAGGGGCCTCGGCGGACTCGTGGGGCTCCAGGAGGCGCTCCAGACGGTCCGTGTCGTCGAGGGGCGCCGTCCTGCGGGAGGCGGCCTTGCGGGCCCGGTCCAGGCAGGCGTTGACGGTGATCCGGTGCAGCCAGGTCGTGACCGCGGATTCGCCGCGGAAGGTGTGCGCGGCCCGATAGGCGGACACGAGCGCGTCCTGCACGGCGTCGGCTGCTTCCTCGCGGTCGCCGAGGGTGCGCAGGGCCACGGCCCACAGCCGGTCGCGGTGGCGGCGTACGAGCTCACCGAAGGCGTCCGGGTCGCCGGCGACGTGCAGCGACAGGAGTTCCTGGTCGCTGTGGCCGCCGGGTGTGGAGTCGTCCAACGGTGAGCCCCTCCCCTGGTGTCTGTCAGCCCGTGAACTTCACATCCGTGATGGCCTGCTTGAACCCGGCCTGGCTGTACTGGTCACCGCCCGCTTGCGGCATTGCGGTGATCCAGACGAGGACGTAGCGCGTTTTGACCGGTGCCTCGGCGGCCAGCTTGAGGGTGCTGTCCGACGTGGTGGCGGCCGCGATCTTCTTCATGGAGCCGACCGGGGTCGACGAGGACATGGAGCCGGTCGCGTAGAGCGTGGCGGTGGTGTGGTCGCCGGCGAACCGGAGCGCTATCGAGGCTTCGCTGACGTCCTGCTCGGAGCCGAGATCGTAGACGATGCCGACCCCGGCCTTGTAGGCCTTCATGTCCGGGCCGTCGTAGAAGCTCTTGGTCCGCCAGTAGGTGGAGGCGTCGCCGTCGTAGGTGTGGGAGACCCCTTCGAGGTCCTGGGGGTTGCCGTCGGGGTAGTACTCCTGGGCGCCCTTGATGGAGAGCGGTACCGGGTCCTTCTTGCTCGGTGCGTCGTCGCCCTTGGGCGCAGGGTTCTGGCTGTTGCCGCTGCCCTGCTTGCCGCGGTCGAGAAGGGTGTCGGCGAGCTGCCAGCTGCCCAGGCCGAGGGCGGCGATGAGCAGGGCGGCGACGCCCCACTTCAGGACCCTGCCGGTACGGCTCTGCAGCGGTGGCGGCGGGGGCACGACGGTGACGGCCTGGGCGGGCGGCATGCCGGGCGGCGTGGGCCGGCCGTAACTGCCCTGCTGGTAGGTCGTGTGCTGGTACTCGAGCGGGGCGGTGAAGGCGGGCTCCGGCGGCCGGATGCGGGGCATCGCGGCTACTGCCTTGGACAGTTCCTCCGGCGTCGTGCAGGCGGGTTCCTGCCGGGAGGCCGTGGCCCCGTCGTTGGCGAGCGCGCGCATGGCGAGTTCACCGAGGCCGCGGTGAACCCCGGCACGGACCTGGTCGGGAGCGATCAGGCCGACGCCCTTGGGCAGGCCGGTGAGGCCGTAGGCGTCCGTCTCGTAGGGCCAGCGCTGGGTGAGGGAGGCGTACAGGAGCGCCCCGATCGCCTCGGTGTCGGCACGCTGCGGGGTCTCGCTGGTGATGCCGCGCAGGGCGGCGTTAACGGCGAGGCCGCGGATGCGGTACTGGCCGGTGGAGGTGCGCAGTATCGCGCTGGGCGTCAGCCGCAGATGGGCCAGGCCCTCACGGTGCGCCGCGGTCATGGCCTGCGAGACCTGGCTGACGAGTTGGTAGGCCTCGTGGGGCTCCAGGGGGCCCGCAGCGAGGAGTGCGGTGAGCTCGGTGGCGTCGGGCAGCCATTCGTGCACGACGTAGACGAGGTCGTTCTCCTCCACCGCGTCGAGGACCTGGACGAACCGGGGGTCGCCGAGCAGGGCGGAGGAGCGGGCCGCGGCCAGGACGGCGCGGGCCCGGGGGTGGTCGGCGGGCAGGAGATGGACGCCCACGGCGCGGCGCAGTTTCTCGTCCATCGCGCGCCAGCTGCTGAATCCGTCCAGACGGGTGACGCATTCTTCGAGGCGGTAGCGCCTTGCCAGCTTGTGGCCGCTGTGAAGTTCGGGTGCGGCCGCAGGGGCCGCGGTTTTGCGTTCGCCGTCCTCTTCGGGCATAGGTCCGTCCGCGGCTCGTCCGTTCTGGGTGTCCACCCCGTCGGCCGTGGCCTTGGCCGCATCTGCGGCAAGCGGCTCATCGCCGCTGTTGTCGGCCACGTCGACGGCAGCCGTGCTACGTTCCGCCACCGTCGTTCCTGCCTCCCCATCCGTTGCACGCTGTCGGCCAGTCTGCGAAGCCAAGCCAATTGTGCCCACAGTCCGGCGCTCTGCACGACACGCGATGGGGGTCTGGCAGGTCTACGGGTCTCCGCATTCAGCGTCCCATGCGTCCGCGGACCATCCCGATCATGGCGTTGAGCTCCTCGATGCGCATCCGCTTGGCGGCGATGAGGAACGCGGCGGCGAGGGCCACACCCCCGGTGACCAGGGAAACAACGGAACCGGCCACTCCGCTGCCCAGCCACTGGGTGACCAGGTAGGCGGCGGCGCCGGCCACGGCGGCGGCGGGGACACAGGCTCCGACAAGTCGAGCGTAAGTCCGCATCACATGGGCGCCGTCGAGGTCTCCGCCGAGGCGGGTACGCAGCCGTCGCCACGCGACGCCGACGCCGACGGTGTAGCCGAGGCCATAGGCGGCGGCCATGCCGACGACCGCCCAGCGTGCGGGCAGGACGACGAACGCGGCTGCGGAGACCGCCGCGTTGACGGCCGCGACGATGACGGTGTTGTAGAACGGCGTCCGGGTGTCCTCGTAGGCGTAGAAGCCGCGCAGGACGACGTACTGGACGGAGTACGGGATCAGGCCGAGGCCGAAGGCCATCAGGACGAAGCCGATGTTCTGCGCGCCGTCACCGGCACCGGCGTAGAGCAGGGTGGCCATCGGGACGCCGAGGGCGAGGAAGGCGAAGGCGCAGGGCACGATGGCGACGGCCGAGGTGCGCAGGCCGTAGGAGATGTCGTCGCGGACGGCGGCGGCGTCCCCGTCGTGCGCGGACCGGGAGATGCGGGGCAGGACGGCCGTCATGACGGAGACGGTGATGATGGCCTGCGGCATCTGCCAGAGCAGCAGCGCGTAGTTGTAGGCGGTGATGCCGGTGCCGTGGTGGCCCTGCTTGTCCGCCACCTCGCCGGCCCAGGTGGCGAGCTGGGTGACGACGACCAGGCCGATCTGGTTGGCGAGGACGAAGAAGAAGGTCCACTTGGCGAGCTTGGCGGCCTTGCCGAGGCCGTGGCCCTTCCAGTCGAAGCGCAGGCGCGGCTTGAAGCCGGCGTCGCGCAGGTACGGGAGCATCGCGAGCGCCTGCACGGTGAGGCCGAGCAGGGTGCCGATGCCCAACAGGCGTACGCCGTCGGCGGTGACGGTGCCCTCGGTGATGCCCGAGGTGGTGAAGCCGCCGAAGGCCCAGATGAAGGCGCCGAAAGTGGCGATGACGACGATGTTGTTGAGGACCGGGGTCCACATCATCGCGCCGAACCGGCCGCGGGCGTTGAGGATCTGACCGAGCACCACGTGGACGCCCATGAAGAACATGGTCGGCAGACAGTACTGGGCGAAGGCCACCGCGACCTCGAGCCGCTGCGGGTCCGAGGCGATCTTCTGCGACATCATGCTGATGAACAGCGGGGCCGCGAGTACGCAGATGGTGGTGACACCGGCCAGCAGGACCACGACAAGGGTCAGCAGGCGGTTGGCGTAGGCCTCGCCGCCGTCCTCGTCGTTCTTCATCGCCCTGACCAGCTGCGGGATGAAGACGGCGTTGAGAGCTCCGCCGCCGACCAATACGTAGATCATCGTCGGCAGGGTGTTGGCGACCTGGTACGTGTCGTTGAGCGTGCTGACGCCGATGGCGCCGGCGATCACGAGGGTCCGCAGGAAGCCCGTGATGCGGGAGACGATCGTGCCGGCCGCCATGAGCGCGCTGGACTTGAGGAGGCTGGAGGCGCGTCCGGCGGGCTTGCTCGGGGCCGGGGCGGCCACGGGGGCGTCCTCGGCGGGGGTACGGGGCGCCGCCTCCTGGTCCCGGTACAGGTGGGCGAAGGCGTCGGGCCGGGGCTCCTGGTCGGCCGCCTTGGTGACGAGGGAGTCCACGCCGACGAACTGCGTGGTGGTGGCGTGATCGCCGTAGGGCAGGTGACGGGAGGGGCCGTCCGGCTCGGGCGGCGGGGTCTGGGCCCAGACGCGCGGGTCCGGGGCGTAGGCGGGTGCCTGCGGCGCCGCGTAGAGCGGGCCGGGCTCCTGGTAGGTGCCGGGCGGCGGCGGGGGGTGTGCGGACCGGTCGTAGAGGACCTCGGCGACGGGGTCCTGCGCCGAGAGGTCCTGCGACCGGTACGGGTCGTAGCCGTAGGCGTCCTGGACATACGGGTCGTGATCCGGCGCGGGTGCAGGCGCGGGGACCTGCCCGGGCAGCGGGGTGCCGGGAGCAGTGCCCTGGTAGGGCGCTGGCCCGCCAGTTCCCTGCGCGCGGTCACCGTCGTACGGCGCGTTCATCGAAACCCCACCTCATCGTCCCCAGGCCGACCGGCCACGGCATCGCTCAACGGTCCACTGTCTCACCCGGTCCGGACGCGTCGTTGCTTTGCGGTCCGGTGTCCGGGGACTCGTCACTCGGCTGCGTGCTCTCCTGGGCTGCGGCTCGGGCCGCGACCCGCTTGCGGGTGGCGTACATCTTGATACCAGCCAGAACGAGGAGCAGCACACCGCCGGCGATGACGAGCATGACGGTGGGGGTGATCTCGGTGGCCTCGACGGTGAAGCGGCGTTCTTTACCGTAGGCGACGCCGTCCGTCGTGAAGAGCTGGGCGGTGACCTCGACCGGCCCGCTCGCGGTGGCGTTGGCGGTGAACTTCACGGTCTGGCTGTGCCCGCCCTGGACGGTGACTTCCTGCTGGTCCTCGCCCTTGTCGCCGAACATCAGGCGGGTGGGGTTGGCGGACTTCACGCGCAGGACCAGGTTGTGGACGTCCTGGACGAGGCTGTTCTGGACGCTGACGGGGATGGTAGCGCTGTGTCCGGAGAGCGTGGCATCGGACTTGGGGACGACCTTGACCTTCTCGGTGAGGCTGATCAGGTACTGCTGCACCTGGCTCCGGTAGTCCGCGGCCGCCTCGGGGCGCCCGCGCCATGACGTGGACATCTCGCGGTTGGTCGTGTTGCCGAAGGGGATCTCGACGCGGTCGGGGGCGCTGAGGATCACCTTGAAGTTGTCGAGGGTGGTCTGAGTCGTGCGGATCTTCTCGAATGCGGAGACCGGCAGCTCCTGCTTGGCCAGGGCCTCGGGGTACTGCCCGGCGCCCGGCACCTGGGTGGAGGCACCCGGGTCGGGCTTGGTCGCGGCCGCCGCTTCGAGGTCGGCGGGCACGGTCCAGCGGCCCGCCTGCAGGCCCTGGAGAGCGGAGGCCATCGTCTGCGCCTGGCTCGCGGACGGCATCCGGGCCGGGGTGACGACCACGCTGCGCTGGGTGTCGGACTTCTGGAGGTTCAGGGCAAGGCTCTGGGCCAGGAACTGCTGCACCGCGAGGACGGAGTTCGTGGCACTGAGCATGTCGCCCTGGAAGGCGGTCGAGAGCTCGGCGTCGGCGACGACGGCGGTGGTGCCCGCGCCGATGGGGCGGGCGGCCGACGGGGTGTAGCCGAGGGCGCCGGTCTCCTGGAGGCTGTCGCTGCGGGTGAGCACGTTGTGGGCGCCGGCCGAGGTCGCGACGTTGACGATCGACGGGTCGATCGCGCCTTCCACGGGCCAGGAGAAGTCGGTGGACGCCGGGACGTGGAGGACCGTCTCGACGGCCTGCTTCGCCTTGTCGGTGGCGGGCCGCAGCTGGCCCAGGGTGCCGGAGACGTCCTTCCCGCGGTGGGCAAGGGAGGCGATGTCGGGATCGGCGAAGGGCAGCGCGACGACCTTCTTGCCCTGGACGGCCGCCTCCAGCGAGCTCAGCCACTGCTCGGCGACGGCCTTGTTCCTGCCCGGCAGGGGCTTGCCGGCGGGGTCGGGGTTGCGGATCCGGTAGCCCTTGGTCATGGCGTCGACCGACTGCAGCAGGTCCGGGTCGATGACCCAGGTGATGGGCAGGTCCTTGCCGAGGGAGACCATCCGCTCCAGGCGGCCGCCGGTGCGCAGCTCATCAGCGAGCGAGTCGTCGAGGAAGACGGGGGTCTGCACGTCGTCCGAGCCGGTCTCCGCCGTCAGGTGCGTGGTGGAGATCAGCGGCCACACGTACGTCATCGTGTAGCGCTTGGCGGCGGCCTCGGGCTGCCAGGGCAGGAAGGTGCGCTTGATGCCGAGGACCTGCTCGTACTGGCGGCTCTCGGTCTCCCCCGACAGGGAGATGCCGAGCTGGTAGACGCCCTCCTTGTCCAGCTCCAGCTTGCTCACCGGGATCTTGAGCTCGAAGGTCTGCTGGCCCTTCGAGGGCAGCGAGGTGATCTTGACCGCGTACTCCGAGCCGATCTCGGCGGGGTCGGTGCCGGCCCGGAAGGCGCCCCGCTCCGCCGCCTCCTCGATCGAGCTGCGGTCACTCAGCGCCGGTCCGACCCGCAGGCCCACATGTGCGTCGGTGATCTTCTCGCGGCCGTTGTTGACCACGGTGCCGGAGATCGTGAGGGTGTCGCTCTTGACCGGGGCGGTGGGGGCGAACTCGGTGAGCTGGATGTCCACGGCCGCCGTCTCGGCGGCCTGGGCCTCGGGCGCGGGCGAATAGACGAGGCCTGCGAGCACGGGCGTCCCGGCGAGCAGGACCACGGCGCGGCGCAGCCAGCGTCGCCGGGCAGGGGCGGGGGGTGTCCCCTGGATGTCTGCCGCCTCGGCCACGCGCTCGCCCGTCCCTCGAAGTGTCAGTGGTCGTCGTCTGTGCGTCCACGCATGGTAACGAGACCCGCTGTGCGCGAGTGCCGCGCCTTGCTCCACATGATCGGGTCCGGGCCGTCGGCGCCGTGGGGCGGGGTGACCGCAAACGGGGGAGCTCCCGGCGGGCCGGGCACGTACCCTTTTCTGTTGTGCCGAACGCCAACGAAGACAACCTCAGTGTCCTGAACCAGGTACAGCTCCGCGCAGTGAGTGAACTGCTGCGCGTGGCCCCTGTCGCCGACGAGCTCGGCCGCCGTTTCCAGGAGGCGGGCTTCCGCCTCGCCCTGGTCGGCGGGTCCGTCCGCGACGCGCTGCTCGGGCGCCTCGGCAACGACCTCGACTTCACCACCGACGCCCGCCCCGAGGACGTTCTCAAGATCGTCCGGCCCTGGGCCGACTCGGTGTGGGACGTCGGTATCGCCTTCGGCACGGTCGGCGCGCAGAAGGCCGGCTTCCAGATCGAGGTGACGACGTACCGCTCGGAGGCGTACGACCGCACGTCGCGCAAGCCGGAGGTCTCCTACGGCGACTCGATCGAGACGGACCTGGTCCGACGCGACTTCACGGTTAACGCCATGGCCCTGGCCCTGCCGGAGCAGGAGTTCATCGACCCGCACGGCGGCCTGGAGGACCTGCGGACGGGCGTGCTGCGGACCCCCGGCACCCCCGAGGACTCCTTCTCGGACGACCCGCTGCGGATGCTGCGCGCGGCACGGTTCGCCGCGCAGCTGGACTTCGAGGTCGCCCCCGAGGTCGTCGCGGCGATGACGGCGATGTCCGGCAGGATCGAGATCGTCTCGGCGGAGCGGGTGCAGGGCGAGCTCAACAAGCTGCTGCTCTCCTCGAACCCGCGCAAGGGCCTGGGCCTGCTCGTGGACACCGGGCTGGCCGATCACGTACTGCCCGAGCTGCCGGCACTGCGGCTGGAGAGCGATGAGCACCACCGGCACAAGGACGTCTACGACCACTCGCTGATCGTGCTGGAGCAGGCGATCGCCCTGGAGGAGGACGGCCCCGACCTGGTGCTGCGGCTCGCGGCACTGCTGCACGACATCGGCAAGCCGCGCACCCGCCGGTTCGAGAGCGACGGGCGGGTCTCCTTCCACCACCACGAGGTGGTCGGCGCGAAGATGACCAAGAAGCGCATGACGGCGCTGAAGTACTCCAACGACATGGTCAAGGACGTCTCCCGGCTGGTGGAGCTGCACCTGCGCTTCCACGGGTACGGGGACGGGGAGTGGACCGACTCGGCAGTGCGCCGCTACGTCCGCGATGCCGGTCCGCTGCTGGAGCGCCTGCACAAGCTGACCCGATCCGACTGCACCACCCGCAACAAGCGCAAGGCCAATGCCCTCTCCCGCACCTACGACGGGCTGGAGGAGCGCATCGCGCAGCTCCAGGAGCAGGAGGAGCTGGACGCGATCCGGCCCGACCTGGACGGCAACGAGATCATGCAGGTGCTGGACGTCCGCCCCGGGCCCGTGATCGGCAAGGCCTACGCCTTCCTGCTGGACCTGCGGCTGGAGAACGGCCCGATGGGCCGGGACGCGGCCATCGTCGCCCTCAAGGAGTGGTGGGCCGCACAGGCCTGAGGCCCGGCCTCGCTGTTCTCAGGAGCTGGTGGTCGATGTTTCACGTGAAACATCGACCACCAGGACGACACCAACGGCGATGTTTCACGTGAAACATCGCCCCTGCCGCGCGAGGAGCAGGGATGTCGAGGCGTAGAGCGCGGCCACGCTCAGGATCAGCGGCACCGACTCCCCGTCGACGGGGAGCATGAGCGAGGCCACTGCCGCCGCGCCGACGAATGCGACGTTGAACAGCACGTCGTAGACGGAGAAGACGCGGCCGCGGAAATCGTCGTCCACGCGGGACTGGACCACGGTGTCGGTGGAGATCTTGGCGCCCTGCGTGGCGAGTCCGAGGACGAACGCGGCGGCCAGCATCGGCCCGGGGGCGAAGAACAGGCCGAGCATCGGCACCAGGACTGCTGCGCCCGCGGCACAGAGGGTGATCGCACCGTGTGTGCCCAGCCGTCCCACCAGCCAGGGCGTGACGACGGCGGCCGCGAAGAATCCGGCCCCGGAGGCACCGACGGCGACGCCCAGCAGGGCCAGCCCGTCGGCCTCGTTGTCCGACCACGAGTAGCGGCAGAGCATGAGCAGCATGACGAACAGGGCCCCGTAGCAGAACCGCATCATGGTCATGGCAGCGAGCGCCTGGGCCGCCTCGCGCCGGTCGGCCAGGTGCCGCAGCCCCTCGGCCATGCCCCGGACGGTGATTGCGACCCCCTCGGCGACCGAGGGGTTGGTCCGGCCCGGAGGGTGGTCGGGCCCCAGGAGGCCGATGGCCAGCCGCAGGGAGGCCAGGGCCGCGCACAGGTAGAGGCCCGCTCCGAGCAGGACGACGATGGCGTTGGAGTCGGAGGCCAGCAACCGGACGAGGAAGGCCAGTCCCCCGCCGGCCACCGCCGCGAGCGTGCCGGCGGTGGGGGAGAGCGCGTTCGCGGTGACCAGCTGGTCCGGTCCGACGACGCGGGGCAGGGAGGCGGCGAGCCCGGCCAGGACGAAGCGGTTGACGGCGGTCACCGACAGGGCCGAGGCGTAGAACAGCCAGTCGGGGACCTGCGCGACGATCAGCATTCCGGTGACGCAGGCCAGGAAGGCGCGCAGCAGGTTGCCGTAGAGGAAGACCTGCCTGCGGCGCCAGCGGTCGAGCAGTACCCCGGCGAAGGGACCGACGGCCGAGTAGGGGAGCAGCAGTACCGCCATGGCCGAGGCGATCGCGGCAGGCGAGGTCTGCTTCTCCGGCGAGAAGACGACGTAGGTGGCGAGCGCCACCTGGTAGACACCGTCCGCCGCCTGGGAGAGCAGCCTGACGGCGAGCAGGTTGCGGAAGTCCCTCAGACGCAGGAGTACGCGCAGATCACGTACGACAGCCATGAGGGCAAGGGTCACATACGCGGAGGGCCCCCGGGCGTATTGCCCGGGGACCCTCCGCGTAAGAACAGCCGAAGTCCAGGTGTCCTCAAGGACCCTTGGGGTTCGACTAGCGCTCGACCTCGCCCTTGATGAACTTCTCGACGTTGGCCAGGGCCTCGTCGTCGAAGTACTGCACCGGCGGGGACTTCATGAAGTAGCTCGACGCCGACAGGATCGGGCCGCCGATGCCGCGGTCCTTGGCGATCTTCGCGGCACGCAGGGCGTCGATGATGACACCGGCGGAGTTCGGGGAGTCCCACACCTCGAGCTTGTACTCGAGGTTCAGGGGGACGTCGCCGAAGGCGCGACCCTCAAGGCGGACGTAGGCCCACTTGCGGTCGTCGAGCCACGCGACGTAGTCGGACGGGCCGATGTGGACGTTCTTCTCGCCGAGCTCACGGTCGGGGATCTGCGAGGTGACGGCCTGCGTCTTGGAGATCTTCTTCGACTCGAGGCGCTCGCGCTCGAGCATGTTCTTGAAGTCCATGTTGCCGCCGACGTTGAGCTGCATGGTGCGCTCAAGACGGACACCGCGGTCCTCGAACAGCTTCGCCATCACGCGGTGCGTGATGGTGGCGCCGACCTGCGACTTGATGTCGTCGCCGACGATCGGGACACCGGCCTCGGTGAACTTGTCGGCCCACTCCTTGGTGCCGGCGATGAAGACCGGGAGGGCGTTGACGAAGGCGACCTTGGCGTCGATGGCGCACTGGGCGTAGAACTTCGCCGCAGCCTCGGAGCCGACGGGCAGGTAGCAGATCAGGACGTCGACCTGGCGGTCCTTGAGGACCTGGACCACGTCGACCGGAGCCTCGGCGGACTCCTCGATGGTCTGGCGGTAGTACTTGCCCAGGCCGTCCAGGGTGTGACCGCGCTGCACGGTCACGCCCGCGTTCGGGACGTCGCAGATCTTGATGGTGTTGTTCTCGCTGGCGCCGATGGCGTCCGAGAGGTCGAGGCCGACCTTCTTCGCGTCGACGTCGAACGCGGCGACGAACTCGATGTCACGCACGTGGTAGTCGCCGAACTGGACGTGCATCAGACCGGGGACCTTGGCCGCCGGGTCGGCGTCCTTGTAGTACTCGACGCCCTGCACCAGCGAGGCGGCGCAGTTGCCTACGCCGACGATGGCTACGCGAACCGAACCCATTCCGGTTGCTCCCTGTTTGTTCTCGGACGAGGCCTGCGAGATGCAGGTCTCACTTTGCAGTTTCGTCGGACGGACCGGGTCGTCTCTGATCCCGTCCCGCCCGCTCACTCTCGATGAGCTCGTTCAGCCAGCGCACTTCGCGCTCCACGGACTCCATGCCGTGCCGCTGCAGCTCAAGCGTGTAGTCGTCGAGGCGCTCCCGTGTACGGGCGAGCGAGGCCCTCATCTTCTCCAGGCGCTCTTCCAGCCGGCTGCGGCGGCCCTCCAGCACCCGCATGCGCACTTCTCGTTCGGTCTGGCCGAAGAAGGCGAAGCGGGCGGCGAAGGACTCGTCCTCCCAGGTATCGGGACCCGTGTGGGAGAGCAGCTCCTCGAAGTGCTCCTTACCTGCTGCCGTCAACCGGTAGACGATCTTGGCGCGGCGCCCTGCGAGTGAAGCGGCGAGAGCGTCCTCCGGGGCGTTGCCCGGCTCTTCGATCAACCAGCCGTTGGTGACGAGCGTCTTGAGGCAGGGGTAGAGCGTTCCGTAGCTGAATGCCCTGAACACCCCCAGCGAGGTGTTGAGCCGCTTGCGCAGCTCGTAGCCGTGCATGGGGGATTCGCGAAGCAGGCCGAGGACGGCGAACTCAAGGATGCCTGAGCGCCTGCTCATCCGCCTGCCCCTCATCCGCTTCGGAGTCGTTATGTCGAGCTGATGTATCGGCTCGATACATCCAGACGATAGAACGGGCCGCCGCCGGCTACAAGTGGTGGCGAGGTGACCGGCATCACATCACCAATTCGTACGAGGCAAGTTGCCTGTTTTGGGGTGAACTTCGGCACTGATTGGGTTTTGAGCGTGCGTAGTCTGTGGGCCATGAAACCGGGGGAACCGGAATTCACCCGCCGCTTCCAGGCCACTCGCCTGCCCGAGGAGTAGTCGTTCGATGAGCGAGCACCGACGCAAACCGCAGCACCCCGAAGGCGGCGGTCGCGCTGCGGCCCGCCGGGCTGCCCAGCAGCGCCCCGGCCGGGGCGGCAGGTCCGGACACGACGTCCCGACCGCCTCACCCAGCGGACCGTACGGGGACCAGCCCGGCCACGGCACCCGCGCCGAGGCCCGACGCGCTGCCGCCGGCCGCGGTGGCCGGGGTGCCGCCAAGGCCGGCCGTGGCACGGGCAGGCCGGACAAGCGGCTCATCAACTACCCGCGCTCGGACAAGGACGGCTGGAAGCGCTTCGTCCCGTCCTGGAAGCTCGTCGGCGGTACGGCCCTGGGCTTCTTCGCGATCATCACGGCAGGTGCCGGCATCGGCATCGCCTCGGTGAACACTCCCGACGCGAACAAGACGGCCCACGCGCAGAACAACGTCTTCTACTGGGCCGACGACACCCAGATGGTCGCGACCGGCGGGTCCATGAACCGCCAGATCGTGCCCATCGGGAAGATCCCCCGGTCGATGCAGAACGCCGTGATCGCGGCGGAGAACGAGTCCTTCGAGTCGGACAAGGGTGTCGACCCGATGGGTATCGCCCGTGCCGTGTGGAACATGGCCAAGGGCGGATCCACCCAGGGCGGCTCGACGATCACCCAGCAGTACGTGAAGAACACGTACCTGGACTCGGACCAGACGCTCAAGCGCAAGGTCACCGAGCTCTTCATCTCGATAAAGCTCGGTGTCAGCGAGGAGAAGAACACGATCCTCGCGGGCTACTTGAACACTGCGTACTACGGGCGTGACGCCTACGGCATCCAGGCGGCCGCCCGCGCCTACTTCGGCAAGGACAGCCAGGAGCTGACCCCGTCCGAGGGTGCCTTCCTGGCCGCCGTGCTCAAGGGCCCCAACCTCTACAACCCGGACGGCGGCATCGGCACCGCGGCCACTCCCCAGCTGAACACCGAGCGGGCCAAGCAGCGCTGGGCCTGGGTGCTGGACCGCGAGGTCACGGTGGGCCGCATGCAGCAGTCCGAGCGTGAGCAGTACAAGGAATTCCCCAAGATCATCGAGTCCGAGCAGGCCCGCAACATGTCGGGGCAGATCGGCTACATGGTCGACACGGCCAAGGCCTACGTGATGAAGACCAAGGGCCTCACCGCCGAGGACCTGGCCAAGGGCGGCTACCAGATCCGCACCACCTTCGATAAGCCGAAGGTGGACGCGCTGGTCAAGGCCGTCGAGGAGACCCGCAACGGACTGCTCGACGAGAAGAAGCGGCCCAACACCGACACCTTCGTCCAGGTCGGCGCCGCCTCCGTGGACGTGAAGACGGGCGCCCTCGTCGCCCTGTACGGCGGGCCGGGCTTCGACAAGAAGCACTTCACCAACAACGCCAACACCACGGGTGTCCAGGTCGGCTCGACCTGGAAGCCGTACGTGCTGGCGGCAGCCATGCAGTACGGCACCCAGAACTCCAACGGCTCGGGGATCTCTGCCGACAGCAAGTACATGGCCAACGACCTCACGGTGATCAACAACCGTGAGGGCAAGCCGCTGCGCGACGGGTCGGGCAAGCCGTTCAAGCAGAAGAACGAGAGCCCGACCGCCTACGGCTACGTGACGCTGAACGAGGCGATGGAGAAGTCCATCAACGTCCCCTTCGCCCAGCTCATCTTCGACGTCGGCCACAGCAAGGTGAAGGGCGTCGCCCAGGCCACCGGCATCCTCCCGGAGTCCTTCGACCCGAGCGACAACGCCTCCTTCGCGCTGGGCACCTCGACCCCCAGTGCCATCCGGATGGCCGATTCGTACGCCACCTTCGCCGCCTCCGGCACCCACCACGAGCCGTACTCGGTGCGCAGCGTCCAGAAGGACGGCAAGGACCTGGCCGGCTTCGAGGCCCCCAAGGCGCAGCAGGCCATGGACAACTCCATCGCGGACAACATCACCAAGGTCCTGCGCAACGTCGTCGAGAACGGCACCGGCAAGAAGGCCATGAAGCTGGGCCGCCCCGCCGCCGGCAAGACCGGTACCACGGACGACAACAAGTCGGCCTGGTTCGTCGGCTACACGCCCGAGCTGTCCACGTCCGTGGCCCTGTTCCGTTCGGACCCCAACGCGGAGAAGAAGGAACTCCTCTCCATGAAGGGCGTTGGCGACATCCCCTCCCTCCACGGTGGTGACATTCCGGCGGAGATCTGGACCAAGTACATGAAGGACGCGCTCAACGGCGTCCCCGAGAAGGACTTCCCCGAGCCCGACAAGATCGGTGTCACTGCGGACGCCTCCGGCGCCCCCTCCCCGACCCCGTCGACGTCCCCCTCGCCCAGCGCTTCGATGGTGACCCCGCCGCCGAGCTCCGAGCCCCCGGCGTCCCCGACCCCGTCGAAGGGCGGCAAGCCGTCCTGCAAGCCGTGGGAGCTGTACTGCGACCCGGACACCACCGGGGGCACCAGCACCGGCACCTCGAACGGCGGGGCCTCCACATCGCCGTCGCCGTCGACGTCCACGAGCAAACCCGGCGGCCGCGGCGGAGTCACCGGCTTCCCGGCCGGCGGCACGGCCGGCTGACCCGGCTGACCGCTCCACGCTGACGAGGGCCGTCGCACCCCTGGTGCGGCGGCCCTCCCGCATGTCCGGCGCCGTACGGCAGGATGAGCGCATGACGAAGGTGCACGAGGACCGGCCCGTACTGCCCACCCAGCAGGACGAGGTCGCCGCGGCAGGCAGCGAGCTCATCGGCGGCCCGCTCGGCCGCCACGCAAGGCTGGGCGGCCACTGGCTGACCCCGGTGCGCGTCGTCGTGCTCGTCGCCCTCGGGATGTTCGCCCTCGGCATGGTGCAGAAGCTGCCCTGCTACGACTGGGCGTGGTTCCGGGGAGCCGGCTCGCAGTACACGCACGCCTGCTACTCCGACATCCCGCACCTCTACGTCGTACGCGGCTTCGCCGACGGCCTCGTGCCGTACTTCGACAAGCTCCCCGGCGACATGCAGTACCTCGAGTACCCGGTGCTCACCGGCCTCTTCATGGAGATCGCGTCCTGGCTCACCCCGGGCGGCGGCACCATGCAGCACCGCGAGCAGATGTACTGGATGGTCAACGCCGGCATGCTGATGGTCTGCGCCGCGGTCATCGCCGTGTGCGTCGCCCGCACCCACCACCGCCGGCCCTGGGACGCCCTGCTCTTCGCTCTCGCGCCCGCCTTCGCGCTCACCGCGACGATCAACTGGGACCTGCTCGCCATCGCCCTCACGGCCGCCGCGATGCTGATGTGGTCCCGCGGCCGCGCGCTGGCCTTCGGCATCCTGATCGGACTGGCCACCGCGGCCAAGCTCTACCCCGTACTGCTCCTCGGGGCGCTGTTCGTGCTCTGCTGGCGGGCCGGCAAGTGGCGCGAGTTCGGCATCGCGACGCTCGGCGCCGCCGGCTCCTGGCTCCTGGTGAACGTGCCCGTCATGGCCGGCGCCTGGGACGGCTGGACGAAGTTCTACACCTTCAGCCAGGAACGGCCCATCGACTTCGGCTCCGTCTGGCTGCTGATCTCCCAGCGCACCGGGAACCCCCTGGAGGGCGCCAACACCTACGCGACGGGGCTGACGGTCCTGCTGTGCGCGGGCATCGGGGTGCTCACGCTGACGGCCCCGAGGCGGCCGCGCTTCGCGCAGCTGGCCTTCCTGGTCGTCGCCGCCTTCATCCTGGCCAACAAGGTCTACTCCCCGCAGTACGTGCTGTGGCTCATCCCGCTCGCCGCGCTGGCCCGGCCGCGCTGGCGGGACTTCCTCGTCTGGCAGGCCGGCGAGGTCCTGTACTTCCTCGGGATCTGGTTCTACCTCGCGTACACGACCAGCGGGGACAAGCACCAGGGCCTGCCGGTGGAGGGCTACCAGCTGGCGATCGCCGCCCACCTGCTCGCCACCGTCTACCTGTGCGCGGTCGTCGTCCGCGACATCCTGATGCCCGAGCGGGACGTCGTACGCCGCGACGGCTCGGACGACCCCTCGGGCGGGGTCCTGGACGGGGCCGCCGACGTGTTCGTGCTCTCACACGCCGCGAGGGCGCCGCAGGAGGCGGCGCCCTCGGAGGGACAGCGGGTCGACTGGGGCATGCCCCCCAAGGACTGACGGCTCAGGCGTCGAGCACCCGGTCGAACTGCGTGGTGGTGTGGCGCAGGTGCGCCACCAGCTCGTCGCCGACCTTCGGCTCGGTCGCGTCCGAGGGCACGAACAGGATCGACACCTGCATGTGCGGGGGCTCGGCGAACCAGCGCTGCTTGCCCGCCCACACGAACGGCGAAAGGTTCCGGTTGACGGTGGCCAGGCCCGCCCGTGCGACGCCCTTGGCGCGCGGCATCACCCCGTGCAGGGCCTTGGGGGCCTCCAGGCCCACTCCGTGCGAGGTACCGCCCGCGACCACGACCAGCCAGCCGTCCGAGGCCGCCTTCTGCTGGCGGTAGCCGAACCGGTCGCCCTTGGCGACGCGCGTGACGTCGAGGACCGCGCCGCGGTACTCGGTCGCCTCGTGGTCGCCCAGCCACAGCCGGGTGCCGATGCGGGCCCGGAAGCGGGTCTGCGGGAACTGCTGCTGGAGCCGGGCGAGCTCCGTGGCCTTCAGGTGGCTGACGAACATGGTGTGCAGCGGCAGCCGGGCCGCGCGCAGCCGGTCCATCCACCCGATGACCTCCTCGACGGCGTCCGAGCCGTCCGGGCGGTCCAGCGGAAGGTGCAGGGCGAAGCCCTCCAGGCGGACGTCCTCGATCGCCGCGTGGAGCTGACCCAGGTCCTGCTCGGAGATGCCGTGACGGCGCATCGAGCTCATGCACTCGATGACCACCCGGGCGCCGACCAGGCCGCGGACCCCGTCCACGGAGGACACCGAGCGGATGACCCGGTCGGGCAGCGGGACCGGGTCCTCGCCCCGCCGGAACGGGGTGAGGACGAGCAGGTCGCCGCCGAACCAGTCCTTGATGCTGGCGGCCTCGTACGTCGTCCCGACGGCCAGGATGTCGGCGCCCATCCGGGTCGCCTCCTCGCACAGCCGCTCGTGGCCGAAGCCGTAGCCGTTGCCCTTGCAGACCGGGATCAGCCCGGGGAACTGGTCCTGGATCTGCTTCTGGTGCGCACGCCAGCGCGCGGTGTCGACGTAGAGCGTGAGCGCCATGCCCGTCCGGAGCCTCTCTCGGAAAGCTGCGTGGTGCAGCGGTGGGTGTGTCTGGGTGGGGCGGGGTGGGTCAGCGACGCGACATGTAGATGTCGAGCGCCTTGTGCAGCAGCTTGTTGAGTGGGAAGTCCCACTCGCCGACGTACTCGACGGCCTCGCCGCCCGTACCGACCTTGAACTGGATCAGGCCGAACAGGTGGTCGTTCTCGTCCAGGGTGTCACTGATGCCGCGCAGGTCGTAGACGCTGGCGCCCAGCGCGTACGAGTCGCGCAGCATGCGCCACTGCATGGCGTTCGAGGGCCGCACCTCGCGCTTGTGGTTGGCGGAGGCCCCGTACGAGTACCAGACGTGCTGGCCGACGGTGAGCATCGTGGCGGCGGCCAGCGGCTCCCCCTCGTGCTTGGCGATGTACAGCCGCATCCGGTTGGGGTCCTCGGAGTTGAGGGCCGTCCACTGGCGCTGGAAGTAGCTGAGCGGGCGCGGGCGGAACTTGTCGCGCTCGGCCGTGATCTCGTACAGGTGCTGCCAGGTCTCAAGATCCTCGTAACCGCCCTGGACGACCTCGACGCCGGCCTTCTCGGCCTTCTTGATGTTGCGGCGCCACAGCTGGTTGAAGCCCTTGAGGACGTCGTCCAGCGACCGGTTGGCCAGCGGCACCTGGAAGACGTAGCGGGGCTGTACGTCGCCGAAGCCGGCGCCGCCGTCCTCGCCCTGCTGCCACCCCATGCGGCGCAGCTTGTCGGACACCTCGAAGGCGCGGGGCTCGATGTGCGAAGCCTCCACGTCACGCAGGCGCTTGACCTCCGGGTCCTGGATTCCGGCCTTGATGGCGGTGGAGTTCCAGCGGCGGATGACGACGGGCGGGCCCATCTTCACGGTGAAGGCGCCCTGCTGCTTGAGGTGCGCCAGCATCGGCTGGAGCCACTCCTCCAGATTGGGGGCGTACCAGTTGATGACCGGGCCCTCGGGGAGGTACGCGAGGTACCGCTTCACCTTGGGCAGCTGCCGGTACAACACGAGGGCAGCACCGACGAGTTCGCCGGATTTGTCGAACCAGCCGAGGTTCTCGGAACGCCACTCGTTCTTCACGTCGGCCCACGCCGGGACCTGGCAGTGGCTAGCCGAGGGCAGGCTCTGGAGGTAACCCAGATGCTGCTCTCGGCTGATGGTCCTCAGGGACAGGCTCATGCGGGGCGTCTCCTCCGGCGGCTTCGCTGGCTATGGCGCGAAGCCTACTGCGACAAGGGCGCCACCCATCTGGGGGACAGGCCGGGCCTGGGCCGGAGGGAGGCCGGCGCCCTGTCGAGGAGGTACCCCGGTCAGCCCAGCCAGCCGCCGAAGAGGCCGCCGTGGGCCATGCCGAGGAAGAACCCGATGGCCGAGGCACCCAGCCCGATGATCAGCGCGAAGCGCTCGCGCGTCGTGGCGGAGATGAACTGCCCGTAGGCACCGGTCAGGATCCCGATCAGCCCGGTCCACGAGCTGAGCAGGTGCAGATGGTGGAAGAACGCCGTGATGAACGCCACGGCGCCCAGGACCAGGGTGACCGCCACCAGGGTGTCCTGCAGCGGGTGGGGCTTGCCGTCGGTCGAGAAGAGGGAGATCGACGGGGGTGAGGTCTGGCGTCGCATTGCCTGTGCCATCGGAAGGCACCTCCTGGCTGAAGCAGAGCGGTGCAGCGGGGCCGCCCTCGGCAGGGGCCGGGGGCATAGCACCGAGCACACCCGATGGATACAGATTGTGGCCTCCTGGTGCCGGATTTCAACCGGAAGGAGTCGAGGAGGTAGTCTGTACAGCTGCGCGGTGTCTGCTCTCGGACACCGTGCGCACGCATCACGACCCTCCTGCCACGGAACGACCGTGGCCGCTGAGTCCAAAGGAGGTGGGTTCCACATGCGTCACTACGAAGTGATGGTCATCCTCGACCCCGATCTCGAGGAGCGCGCTGTCTCCCCGCTGATCGAGAACTTCCTTTCTGTCGTCCGTGAGGGCAACGGAAAGGTCGAGAAGGTCGACACCTGGGGCCGTCGTCGTCTCGCTTACGAGATCAAGAAGAAGCCTGAGGGCATCTACTCGGTCATCGACCTTCAGGCCGAGCCTGCGGTCGTCAAGGAGCTTGACCGACAGATGAACCTGAACGAGTCGGTTCTCCGGACCAAGGTCCTTCGCCCCGAGACCCACTGAACTTCGGTTCAGCGGTAATCGGGATCGAGTAGCACAGCAGCCCAGCAGCAAATCCCCGCCGAGAGGTTCATCCATGGCAGGCGAGACCGTCATCACGGTCGTCGGCAATCTCGTCGACGACCCCGAGCTGCGCTTCACCCCCTCGGGTGCGGCGGTCGCGAAGTTCCGTGTCGCGTCCACCCCCCGCACCTTCGACCGTCAGACCAATGAGTGGAAGGACGGCGAAAGCCTGTTCCTGACCTGCTCGGTGTGGCGGCAGGCGGCTGAGAACGTCGCCGAGTCCCTCCAGCGGGGCATGCGCGTCATCGTGCAGGGCCGGCTGAGGCAGCGGTCGTACGAGGACCGTGAGGGTGTCAAGCGCACGGTCTACGAGCTGGACGTCGAGGAAGTCGGCCCCAGCCTGAAGAACGCCACGGCCAAGGTCGCCAAGACCACCGGTCGCGGTGGCCAGGGTGGATACGGCGGCGGCGGTCAGCAGCAGCAGGGCGGCGGCGGTGGCAACTGGGGCGGAGCCCCCGGTGGCGGCGCCCCGCAGGGCGGCGGAGGCCCCTCCGACGACCCGTGGGCGTCCAGCGCGCCGGCCGGCGGCCAGCAGCAGCAGGGCGGCGGCGGGGGCGGCTGGGGCGGAAGCTCCGGCGGCTCCGGCGGTGGCTACTCGGACGAGCCGCCCTTCTAGGGCAGCTCGCATCCCCACTTCTTGATCACACAGGAGAGACACAATGGCGAAGCCGCCTGTGCGCAAGCCTAAGAAGAAGGTCTGCGCGTTCTGCAAGGACAAGACCGCGTACGTGGACTACAAGGACACGAACATGCTGCGGAAGTTCATTTCCGACCGCGGCAAGATCCGTGCCCGCCGCGTTACCGGCAACTGCACGCAGCACCAGCGTGACGTCGCCACGGCCGTGAAGAACAGCCGTGAGATGGCGCTGCTGCCCTACACGTCCACCGCGCGATAAGGAAAGGGTGACCGACTAATGAAGATCATCCTGACCCACGAGGTCTCTGGCCTCGGTACCGCCGGCGATGTCGTCGACGTCAAGGACGGTTACGCTCGCAACTACCTGGTCCCGCGTGGTTTCGCGATCCGCTGGACCAAGGGTGGCGAGAAGGACGTGGCGCAGATCCGCCGCGCCCGCAAGATCCACGAGATCGCGACCATCGAGCAGGCCAACGAGGTCAAGGCCAAGCTCGAGGGCGTGAAGGTTCGTCTGGCCACCCGCGCGGGTGACGCCGGTCGTCTCTTCGGTTCCGTCACCCCGTCCGACATCGCCACGGCGATCGAGGCTTCCGGTGGCCCGAAGGTCGACAAGCGCCGCGTTGAGCTGGGCTCGCCGATCAAGACCCTCGGTTCGTACCAGGTCTCCGTGCGTCTGCACGCCGACGTGGCCGCGAACGTGGGCATCGAGGTCGTCGCCGCCTAAGGGCTGCGCATGAAGGGCCGCACCCCTGTGGGGTGCGGCCCTTCGTCGTTCCCGGACGCGGTGGGGCGGGGGCGGCTCGGGATGAGGCAGGCGATGTTTCACGTGAAACATCGGGGCCTTCCTGGCGCTCTCGCGATGTTTCACGTGAAACAGAGGATCAGCGGGTGGCCCCCGCGACCAGCCAGCGGCCCGATCGGGCGCGTAGCTGGAGGGTGACCATCCGGACCAGCATCATCAGCGTCATGGCCCACCACAGCGTGGTCAGGCCGCCGCCGACGGCCGGGACGAGCAGCGCGGCCGGGGTGAACACCGCGAGGGTCAGCAGCATCGCCCAGGCCAGGTAGCGGCCGTCTCCCGCGCCCATCAGGACCCCGTCGAGCACGAAGACGATGCCGGAAACCGGCTGGGAGAGGGCCACTACGAGCAGGGCGGGCAGGATGGCGTCCTCGACCGCCGGGTCGCTGGTGAACAGCGGGACGAACAGCGGACGGGCCGCGATCACCAGGATGCCCAGGACCACGCCGGAGGCGATCCCCCACTGCACCATGCGGCGGCAGACGGCCTTCGCACCCTCGGTGTCGCCGGCGCCCAGGTAACGACCGATGATGGCCTGCCCGGCGATGGCGATGGCGTCCAGGGCGAAGGCCAGCAGGCTCCACAGCGAGAGCAGGACCTGGTGGGCGGCGATATCGGCGTCGCCGAGCCGGGCGGCAACGGCTGTCGCGATCATCAGGACGGCCCGCAGGGACAGGGTGCGGACCAGCAACGGCACGCCGGCCTGGGCGCAGGCCCGGATCCCGGTGGCATCGGGGCGCAGCGATGCGCCGTGCCGTCGGGCACCGCGAACGACCACGATCAGGTAGGCGGCGGCCATGGCGCACTGGGCGATCACCGTGCCCCATGCGGATCCGGCGATGCCGAGGCCAGCGCCGTAGACGAGGGCGGCGTTGAGGCCCGCGTTGAGTGCGAAGCCGCCGACGGCGACGTAGAGCGGGGTCCGGGTGTCCTGGAGGCCGCGGATGACTCCGGTGGCGGCGAGCACCACCAGCATGGCCGGGATGCCCAGGGCGGAGATGCGCAGGTAGGTGATCGCGTACGGCGCGACGGTGTCGGAGGCCCCGAAGAGGGAGATCAGCCAGGGCGCCGTGGGCAGGACGACGGCGATGACGGCGGCGCCGAGGAGCAGGGCGAGCCAGATGCCGTCCATGCCCTGCCGGATGGCCGCCTGCAGATCGCCTGCGCCGACACGGCGGGCTACGGCCGCGGTGGTGGCGTAGGCGAGGAAGACGAAGACGCTCACGGCGGTGGTGAGCAGTGCAGCGGCGATGCCGAGGCCGGCCAGCTGGGGCGTGCCGAGGTGTCCCACGATGGCGCTGTCGGCCATCACGAAAAGGGGTTCGGCGACGAGTGCGCCGAAGGCGGGTACGGCGAGTGCGAAGATCTCTCGGTCGTGCCGTCTCGGGGCAGCCTTCGGCGCTGCGGGGGCCTGTGTCATGGGCTCAATCTAATCTTCCACAGGTAATAGACGCAAGGGTCATTGGATCCTTACCAATGCGTTGACTTGGGCGTTCTCCGCACCTCATTGGTGGCGATCTTGAGACAGTGGCGAATATTTTTCTCCCCCACAGCCCGTGGAGAGAGAAATTGCAGGTCAGGTGGGGTAACGGGGTGGGTCGGGTGATTTTGTCCACAGCGTCGTCCCCCGGTCCGTGCACAGCTTCCGGGGACTTACCCACAGCATTGGCGCCGTCGTCCACATCTCATCCACACAGCCTGTGGATAACAAGATTGGCTGACGCCGCTCGCGGGCCTACCGTTGTTCGTTGCCCGACTCGCCGACGGCGGATTCGGGTGCCCCAAATGTCAGAGCCGTGTCGTAGAAAGAGTGACACGGCGAGGTCCGCGTTGCGGACGGGAGGAGGCGGCCCGGTGAGCATGCCCGAGCCCATGGACGACCCCTGGGCCGACAGCGGTCCGGGAGACCGTCTGCCCGCCCGTCCACGCCGTGGGGGCGAGGGCCGGGGCCGCGGGGACGAACAGCACGACCGAGGCCGTGAGGGCGGCTCCTGGGACGGCGGTGGGGGCGGCTTCGAGCGCGTCCCGCCGCAGGACCTCGATGCCGAGCAGTCGGTGCTCGGCGGCATGCTGCTGTCCAAGGACGCCATCGCCGACGTGGTCGAGGTGCTGAAGGGCCACGACTTCTACCGGCCCTCGCACGAGACGATCTACCAGGCCATCCTCGACCTGTACGCCAAGGGCGAGCCTGCCGACCCGATCACCGTGGGCGCCGAGCTGACCCGGCGCGGCGAGATCAGCAAGGTGGGCGGGGCCTCGTACCTGCACACGCTCGTGCAGTCGGTCCCCACCGCGGCGAATGCCGAGTACTACGCCGAGATCGTCCACGAGCGGGCGGTCCTGCGCCGCCTGGTGGCCGCGGGCACGAAGATCACGCAGATGGGTTACGCCGCGGACGGCGACGTCGACGAGATCGTCAACAGCGCCCAGGCGGAGATCTACGCCGTCACCGAGCAGCGCACCTCCGAGGACTACCTGCCGCTGGGCGACATCATGGAGGGCGCCCTCGACGAGATCGAGGCGATCGGGTCGCGCAGCGGCCAGATGTCCGGCGTCCCGACGGGCTTCACCGACCTCGACTCGCTGACCAACGGCCTCCACCCCGGCCAGATGATCGTCATCGCGGCCCGCCCCGCCATGGGTAAGTCCACGCTCGCGCTGGACTTCGCCCGGGCCTGCTCCATCAAGAGCAACCTCCCGAGCGTCATCTTCTCCCTCGAAATGGGCCGCAACGAGATCGCGATGCGCCTGCTCTCGGCGGAGGCCCGCGTGGCGCTGCACCACATGCGCTCCGGCACGATGACCGACGACGACTGGACCCGGCTGGCCCGCCGGATGCCGGACGTCTCCGCCGCCCCCCTCTACATCGACGACTCCCCCAACCTGTCGATGATGGAGATCCGTGCGAAGTGCCGTCGGCTCAAGCAGCGCAACGACCTCTCGCTCGTCGTCATCGACTACCTCCAGCTGATGCAGTCGGGCGGCTCCCGCCGTCCCGAGAGCCGCCAGCAGGAGGTCTCGGACATGTCGCGAAACCTCAAGCTGCTGGCGAAGGAGCTCGAGGTCCCGGTGATCGCCCTGTCCCAGCTGAACCGTGGCCCCGAGCAGCGCACCGACAAGAAGCCGATGGTCTCCGACCTGCGTGAGTCCGGCTCCATCGAGCAGGACGCCGACATGGTGATCCTGCTCCACCGCGAGGACGCGTACGAGAAGGAGTCGCCCCGTGCGGGCGAGGCCGACCTGATCGTGGCGAAGCACCGTAACGGCCCAACGGCGACGATCACCGTCGCTTTCCAGGGCCATTATTCGCGGTTCGTGGACATGGCCAACACGTAGCATCCGATCATGGATGCCGTGTCTGAAGACCTGGAACTGCTCCCTGCAACCCGGCGCGCGCTGAGGCGCCGGATCGCCATTGCCCAGAGCGACGGGCGGGCCCCGTCGGTGGTGGCGGCCGTGGTGCGCGACGGCGCAGTGGTGTGGGAGGGCTCGCGGACCTCCGTCGAAGGGCACGGACCCGACGGGAACGTGCAGTACCGGATCGGCTCGATCACCAAGACCTTCACGGCCGTTCTGGTGTTGCGGCTGCGGGACGAGGGGCTGCTGGGGCTCGGGGATCCGGTGGAGAAGTTCCTGCCCGGGGCGGGCGTGGGTGAGGTGACCGTCGGTCAGCTGCTGGCCCACACCGGCGGCTTGGCGGCGGAGACGCCGGGTGAGTGGTGGGAGCGTTCGTCGGCGACGCTGCGGCCGGAACTCTCGGACGTACTGGGCGAGGAGCCCTTCCGTCACGAGCCCGGACGCCGGCACCACTACTCCAACCCGGGCTACACGCTGCTGGGTTCGCTCGTGGAGGCCGTGCGCGGCAAGCCCTGGGAAGAGGTGCTGCGGGCCGAGATCCTGGAGCCGCTGGGGCTGGACCGCACGAGCGCGCAGCCGCAGGCCCCGCACGCCGGGGGATGGGCTGTGCACCCGTGGGCCGACGTCATGATGCCGGAGCCGCTGGAGGACCTGGGGCTGATGGCGGCCGCCGGTCAGCTGTGGTCCACGACCGCGGACCTGGCGCGGTTCGCGGCCTTCCTCCTACGCGGTGACGAGCGGGTGCTGAGCGCCGACACGGTACGGGAGATGCGCACGCCGGCCGCTCCCCCGGAGCCGGGCCTCGCCGAGGGCGGGTACGGACTCGGAGTGCAGCTGCTGAACAGCGCCGGGCGCCACCTCGCCGGGCACACCGGCTCGCTGCCCGGCTTCGTCGCAGGACTGTGGCTGAGCGAGACGGACGACGTGGCGGCCGTGGTGCTGGCGAACTGCACCTCGGGGCTGCCGGCCGGGGCGGTGGCCGCGGACCTGGTGGGGATCGTGGCCGACGCGGAGCCGCCCTTCCCGCGGCCGTGGCGGCCGTTCCGGGAGGCCGATCCGGTGGCGCTGGAGCTGTGCGGGCCCTGGTACTGGGGCACGGGCGCGTACGCCCTCCGGCTGACCGCGGAGGGCCTGCTGGAGCTGGGCCCGCTGGGCGCGACGGGACGTGCGGCCAGGTTCCGGGCGGAGCCGGACGGCAGCTGCAGCGGCCTGACCGGCTACTACGCGGGGGAGTCGCTGCGGGCGGTGCGACGGCCGGACGGCTCGGTGAGCCACCTCGACCTCGCCTCGTTCGTGTTCACGCGGGAGCCGTACGACACCCGGGCCCCGGTGCCCGGCGGGGTGGATCCGCAGGGCTGGCGGGGCATCGGCTGACACTCGCGCGCGGTCCTAGGCCACGAGTTCGCGCTCCAGCGGAGTGCGGAAGCGCGGGGTGATGCGCGCGTCCGCGATCCACTCCGCGAGCCGGTCCGCCTCGGCGGAGATCGCCCTCTCGGCAGCGCGGCCGGGGCTGCCCAGCAGGCGGTGCACGACGGCGCCGTCGGCGCGCTGGGCCCAGCCGCCGACGATCTCGCCGTTCCACCAGACGGTGGGCCCGATGTTGCCGGCGTAGTCGAAGAGGGCGGACCGGTGGGCGGGGTCGAGGTGGAAGCCGCGGTCGGCCCACCCCATGCCGCTCGGGTCGAGGCCCGGCAGCAGGGCGGCCCAGGGCTCGGGGGCGGGTTCCGGCGCGGTGTCCCCGGGGCCGACGAGGGCGATGGTGCCGTCGTCGAGCCGCACCTGCTCGGGGCCGACGGCGGCGAGGGCCTTGCGTACGTCGGTGAGGGTCCAGCCGGTCCACCATTTGAGGTCGGCCTCGGTGGCCGGCCCGTACGCGTGGAGCCAGCGGCGGGCGACCTCGGCCCGGGCCTCGGCCACGGGCACAGGCGGCCAGGGCTCGGTGTGGACCCAGCGGTACTGGCTGGAGGTCCACGAACCGCGCGGCCGGTCCCGGCGGATCCGCCCGTCGGCGGCGAGCAGCCGGATGACCCGGGTGGCGACGCCGGTCTGCGTCTCGTACTTCTTGCCGCGGCCGATGGTGATCTTCCGGCGCAGGGCCGGGACGGCGGCGGAGAGCTGGCTGCCCGTGCGGGGGCCGCTGTGGTCGAGGGCGTCGAGCGCGGCGGCTTCGGCATCGGCCAGCCAGGCGGCATCGAGGCCCTGGCCGTCCTCGGCGAGGTGCTTGAGGAGGGTGCGCCGCTCCTTCACCGCGATACCCCGGGCGGTGGACGCGTCCACGTGCGGGGCGAGTTCGGCGGAGACGGCGAAGAGCGTGTTGCGCATGCTCAGCAGCCGGACGAGGCTGACGTCTCCGTAGAGCGCGTGCTCGATCGTGGCGGGTTCGCTCTCGGCCAGCCGGGCGCGTGCCGAAAGGAAGACGGTCGCAGCGTCGGTGGCGTGCAGGGCGACGACGGAGTCCGCAGCCTCGGCCACCCCGGCGGCGCGGGCCGAGGGCGCCAGGCGGTGCCTGCGGCCGAGCCGGTGGCGGCGCTCCGCGGTGGTGATGAGGGGAAGGCTGCTCATCCTCCCGATCGTAGGCCGGGACGCACGCAGCGTCCCGGCCTTTCGCGTCCGGTTTCCCGGCCGGTCAGAGCTGAAGCTTGAACCCCACGTGGGAGGCGGTGAAGCCGAGCCTCTCGTAGAAGCGGTGGGCGTCGGTGCGGGTCACGTCCGAGGTGAGCTGCACGAGTTGGCAGTTCTCGGCGCGGGACTGCTCGATGGCCCACTCGATGAACCGGGTGCCCAGGCCGCTGCCGCGCTCGTCGGCGTGGATGCGGACCGCCTCGATGATCGAGCGGATGGCTCCCTTGCGGGAGAGACCGGGGACGATCGTGAGCTGGAGGGTGCCGACGACACGCCCCCCGCGGACGGCGACGACCAGGTGCTGATGCGGATCGTCGGTCAGGCGTTTGAGGGCCTCGGTGTACGGGGTGAGGTCGTCCGGGGACTCACGGGTGGCCCCCAGCGGGTCGTCGGTGAGCATGGCCACGATCGCGGGCAGGTCGGCCTCGCCGGCCGGGCGGATCTCCAGGTCAGGGGCGGCTTCTGTCATGGTCGGCGGGTCCTTCCTCAACCGGCTGCCACGGTGAGCGGAGCCCAGCGACGGGTCCAGTCGCCGGGCAGGCCGGGGATGTCTCGGGTCATGACGGCGTTGAAGGCCACGGAGTCGAGGCCGCGGCCCTTGAGCCAGGCGAGGAGCTCCTCGTGGCGTACGTCGACGTCGGTGCGCAGCGGCCGCTCGGTCGTGGCGGCCAGAGCGGTGACGAGTGCCTGTGCCGTGACCTGGTCGCGGGCGATCAGCGGGCCGATCACATGGGTCTCCATGTTGGGCCAGATGGCGGCGTACCCGATCAGCTCGCCGGCGGGGTCCTCGGCGACCAGCAACCTGTCCGTGAAGGCGGGCAGCCGGGTGATCAGGTGGGTCCGGTCGGTGCCGAAGACCTCGTTGTCCAGGCGGAGGATCCGGGAGACGTCCTCGCCGGCGGCCGGCCGGACCGTGACGCCGTCCTCAGGGGGAGGAGCGCTGTCGTCGGGGCGGAACGTGCCGCGCAGCATCTCGGCGCGTCCTGTGGTGTCGAAACCGAGCTCCTCATAGAGGGGGCGGCCGTACGGTGTCGCGTGCAGGGTGAGTGGAACGCCCTTGAGGACGTCATCGCAGACGTACGTCATCAGACGCCGGCCCAGGCCCTGGCGGGCGTAGCGGTCGGCGACCAGGACCATCCCGATGGCGGCGAGCTCCGGATCGGTCCCGTTGTGCCCGTACCGGGTGACGACGCAGGCCGTGGCGAGCCCCCGGCCGTCAGGGGCGTCGATGCCGTAGCCGTTTCCGGCGGCGAGGAGCAGTCCCCATTTGTGGTCCTCGCGCGGCCAGCCGCGGTCTTCGGAGAGATCGGCGCAGTGGCGGAGGTCGTCCACGGTCAGTGCGCGGATCGGAAGTTCACTGAGATGTGGTGGTGTCACGGGCCCAGACTGGATCATTGGCCGGGGGTCGTCCAGGGGATTAGGAACTGGATGTTTCACGTGAAACACGAGGGTGCTCCGCGTGAATCGGGTCGATGTTTCACGTGAAACATCCTGTTTCGCGCGCAGGCGACGGACTAGCCTCGACGGTTATGAGCACCCTGCACCTCTTCGATCTCGACGGGACACTGATGTACGGCTCGGCCGCGCCGGTCGAGATCTCCCGCCAGCTCGGACTGACGGCCGAGATCGCCGAGCTGGAGCGGGCCTTCGGCGCGCAGGAGATCGGGCCGCACCAGTTCTCGGTGGCGGCGCAGGGCCTCTGGTCCGGTCTGACCCCCGTACATGTCCGGGCGGCGTTCGACGGCTCCCCGTGGCTGTCCGGGATCCGCGAGGTGTGGCAGGAGATCCGCGAGCGCGGGGACTACTGCGCGGTGATCTCGCTGTCGCCGTCCTTCTTCGTCGAGCTGCTGCTGGAGTGGGGCGCGCATGCCGCGCACGGCTCGCTCTTCCCGGAGGTGCCGTTCACCCGGCCCGTGGACGCGGCGGGCATCCTGACGCCCGAGGGCAAGGTCATGGTGGCGGACAGGCTGTGCGCGCAGTTCGGGGTGAGCCGGAGCGACTGTGTCGCGTACGGGGATTCCCGGACCGATGCCGCGCTCTTCGACGCGGTGCCCCGGTCGGTGGCGGTCAATGCGCGGCCGTATCTGGCCGAGCGGGCGACCCATGTCTACACGGGCCGGGACCTGCGGGAGGCATACCAGCTGGCGGGGTTGGCACGCCCGGGAGTTGAGGCATCTTAAGGGGAAAGTGGGTTCGAAACGCGGAATTCCCGCATTTCCCCGCAAGCCCTCGGTAGGGCTGGCACGCTGTGAAACCCGGAACCACGGATCTGAGGCCGTGGCGCGTGCAGACCTTACCGAGATGCTCGAAGCGAGGCACCGCATGGACGCTCCGCCCACCAGACCGGCCAGACGGAGGCCGGCTCGGATACCCTCCGGGGGCGGCGCGACCGAGCCCTCCCCCGATGCCGTACTCATCCGCCGGACGCTCGCGGAGATCGCACCTGTCGCCGACAAGGTGACCTCGTACTTCTACGCCCTGGTGTTCACCGGGCACCCGGACGTCCGGGGCATGTTCCCCGCCGCGATGGACGCGCAGCGCGACCGGCTCCTGAAGGCGCTGCTGACCGCCGCCGAGCACATCGACGACCCCGATGTCCTCGTCCCGTACCTGCGCAGGCTGGGCACCGGGCACCGCAAATACGGCACGGTGGCGGGCCACTACCCGGTGGTGGGCGAAGCCCTGATCGGGGCGCTGGCCCGGTACGCGGAACTCACCTGGGGGCCGGAGGCCGAGGCGGCCTGGGTACGGGCGTACACCTCGATCTCCCAGATCATGATCGACGCGGCGGCCGAGGACGAGGTGAAGGCTCCGCCGTGGTGGCACGCCGAGGTGGTCTCCCACGACCTGCGCACCCCGGACATCGCGGTGATCACCGTCCGCCCCGACCAGCCGTACGCCTTCCTCGCGGGCCAGTACACGAGCCTGGAGACCCCGTGGTGGCCGCGGGTGTGGCGGCACTACTCCTTCGCCTCGGCGCCGCGCGCCGACGGGCTGCTGTCCTTCCACGTCAAGGCCGTCCCGGCGGGCTGGGTTTCCAACGCGCTCGTACGGCACGCCCGGCCCGGGGACGTACTGCGGCTCGGACCGCCGGCCGGCTCGATGGTCGTGGACCACAGCACCGACAACGGCATGCTCTGCCTGGGCGGCGGCACCGGAATCGCGCCCATCAAGGCGTTGATCGAGGACGTGGCCGAGCACGGTGAACGCCGTCCGGTGGAGGTGTTCTTCGGTGCGCGCAGCGACAGCGACCTGTACGACAAGGACACCTTGCTGGGGCTCCAGCGCTCACACCCGTGGCTCTCGGTACGGCCGGTGGTGTGCGCGGACGGGCTGGCCGGGCAACTGCCCCAGGCCGTTGGCACGCACGGGCCCTGGAGCTCGTACGACGCCTTCATCTCCGGGCCCGCGGCGATGATCCGCAGTGGTGTGGACGCGCTGAAGCGGATCGGGATCCCGGGTGAGCGGATCCGGCACGACGCGGTGGAGGAGCTGGCAGGCGTCGCCGGCTGAGACCGGCAGGCGCCTGCACTCCGTTGCGTCGGTGTCGGTTCGGGCCTCGGGTCAGCCCAGGTCGGGGGCGTGCATGGCACGTACGCCCTCGATGTTGCCGTCGAGGTAGTGGCGCAGGGACAGCGGGACGAGGTGGACCGCGGCGATGCCGACGCGGTTGAAGGGCACGCGGACGATCTCGTACTCGCCCTCGGGCTCGTCGATCTCGGGGCCGTGCCGTAGGCCGGGGTCCATGGATTCGAGGCGGCAGACGAAGAAGTGCTGCACCTTGACCCCGGTCACCCCGCGGTCGGCGATGTGCTCGACGGTATCGACGAAACAGGGCACCACATCGGTGATCTTCGCGCCGAGTTCTTCGTGGACCTCGCGGTGGAGGGCGTCGACGACGGTGGCGTCCGAGGACTCCACTCCGCCGCCGGGAGTGAGCCAGTAGGGATCGACGCCGGGCTTGGTGCGCTTGATGAGGATCAGGTCGTCACCGTCGAGCAGGATCGCGCGGGCGGTGCGTTTGACCACGGGACGTTCGGTCATGGGAGAAGAGTGGCCCAGGACTCCCCTTCTGAAACGCCTCGGCGGCCGGAACCCGATGGCTCACCAGTGTGCGCCGGCGCTCAGCAGCCGTTCATGAGCCCTCGCGAGGTGGGCCAGGGCGAGGCTGCCGCTGCGTACGACGAGGAACCAGGTGCGCAACGGCGGTACCGCGGGCTCCAGGAGCGCGACGACCTGCCCCCGGTCCAGAGCGTCCTGGCAGAGGTAGCGGGGCAGCACCGCGAGCCCGGCGCCGGCCCGGACGCACTCCACCACGGCCCGCAGATCGGGGGCGACGACGGTGGCCGCCGTACCGGGCAGCGCGTCGAAGACGGTGGCCCAGTAGCGGGTGACGAGGGGCAGGCTTTCGTGGACCTCGACGACCGGGATGCCCTCCAGGGCCTCGGGTCCGCTCTCGCGCAGCCGGTCCGGATCGACGAGGGCGGCCCAGTAGGGCGCGGCCACCAGGACGTGCTCCTCGTCGCACAGGGCGGTGGCGTTGAAGAGCGCTCCGCGAGGGCGGGCGGTGGCGACGACGAGGTCGTGGTGCCCGGCGGCGAGCCCTTCGAGGGTCTCGGCGGCGTCGGCCAGCAGGGCGGTGCGCAGGGTGTGGCCCTGGCCGACCAGCGGTGCGAGGGCGGGCAGTACGCGCAGGCTCAGGAACTCGGGGGGTCCGGCGAGGTGAAGGGTGCGTGCCGTACCCGCGGCCTCCCGCTCCGACTCGGTGATCCGCAGCAGGGCGTCGAGGTGCGGAGCGGCCTTGTGGGCGAGTTCGTCGCCGACGGCAGTGGGGGTGACACCGCGGGCCCGGCGGTGGAAGAGCGGCCGGCCCAGTTGGCGTTCGAGCGTGCGGATCTGCGAGGTGACGGCGGGCTGTGACAGCCCGAGGAGCGCGGCGGCCCGGGTGAACGAGCCGGCCCGGTGCACGGCGACGAAGGTGCGCAGCAGGGCCAGGTCCATGACGGCCCCTCTCGGTGGGGGCCTTCAACTATAAATATGCCGATAGGGTCCTGTCGTTACCGTGATTGGACTCTGACACAGAGTCAATTAGCCTTGTGCAGGTGGTTCTTCGCGCGCGGAACCCGAAGCGGTCCGAGCCACTTGGGGGGAGGCTCGGACCGCTTTTCCACGGCTGTTTCAGGCACCCGTACCCGCGGAGTCGAGGGCCCGCAGCACATCCTGGAGGAGGTCCTCGGTGTCCTCCGCTCCGGCGGAGAAGCGGATGAAGCCCTCGGGAACGGCGTCGCCGCCCCACCGCCCGCGCCGCTCGGCGGTGGACCGCACCCCGCCGAAACTCGTGGCGTCCTCGACCAGGTGCAGGGCCGCCATGAAGCGCTCGGCGTGCGCGCGGTCGGGGAGGGTGAAGGAGACCACCGATCCGAACCCCCGCATCTGGCGGGCGGCCGTCTTGTGTGACGGGTCCGCCGGAAGTCCGGGGTAGCGCAGCCCGCTCACGTCGGCGCGGTCGGCGAGTGCTTCGGCGACCGCCAGGGCGTTGGCCCACTGCCGCCGGCAGCGCAACTGGATGGTGGCCAGGGAGCGGTGGGCGAGCCAGGCCTCCATGGGCCCGGGGATCGCTCCGACGATCTTGCGCCAGCGCCGGACGCCCGCCGCGAGCTCCGGGTCGCGGCAGACGACGTATCCGAGCAGCACGTCACCGTGGCCGGTGAGGCCCTTGGTGCCGCTGGCGACGGAGAAGTCGGCGCCGAGTTCGAGGGGCCGCTGGCCGAGCGGGGTGGCGAGCGTGTTGTCGACGGCGACCAGTGTTCCGCCGGCGTGCGCCGCGTCCACGAGGCGGCGTACGTCGCACACGTCGAGCCCGGGATTGGAAGGGGTCTCGATCCACAGCAGCCGCGCCCCGTCGAGGACCGCGAGCTGCGCGTCTTCGCCGGTGGGGGCCGTGCGCACGTGGATGCCGTACGCCTCCAACTGCTCGCGCAGCAGCGGCAGTGCCTGGTATCCGTCGGAGGGCAGGACGACGGTGTCTCCGGTGCGCGCCTGTGAGAGGAGCACGGCGGAGACGGCGGCCATGCCGGAGGCGAAGGCGATGGTGTGCACGCCGTCCTGACCGGGGGCCTCCAGCTCCCCGATGGCCTGTTCCAGCAGGGTCCAGGTGGGGTTGGTGTCGCGGCCGTAGGTGTACGGGCCCTCGACGTCGCCGGGGAGGTGGAAGTGGGCGGCGAAGACCGGACCGGGCATGGTCGGCTCGTTCTTGACGGGCTCGGGCAGGCCTGCCCGTACGGCGAGGGTGCCGTCGCCGAGCCGGGCGTCGGGTACGGCTGTGGCGCCGTCGTGTTCGCTCATGGGGTGGTGGGCTCCTTCACGGCTTCGCGTACGGCGGCCAGCAGGCCGTTGCTCGCCGCCTCGACCAGCGCCAGGCACTCCTCGAACCCGTCGAGGGACCCGTAGTAGGGATCCGGTACGTCGGCCCCCGCGGCCGGGACCGCGGGGTCGTACGACCGCAGCAGCCGGACCTTGGCGGCGTCCTGCGGGGTGGGGGCGAGGGCGCGCAGGTCCCGCAGGTGCCCGGCGTCGAGGGCGATGACGAGGTCGAGGTCGGCGAACCAGGAGGACCGGAACTGCCGGGCCCGGTGGTCCTGCTCGTACCCGGCGGCCTCCAGGACGGCGGCGGTGCGCGCATCGGCGCCGTCACCCTCGTGCCAGCCGCCGGTGCCGGCGCTGTCGACCTCGACCAGGTGGTCGAGTCCGGCCTCGGCGACTCGGGCGCGGAAGACGGACTCGGCCATGGGCGAGCGGCAGATGTTGCCGGTGCAGACGAAGCACACGCGGTACATGCGGGCGCTTCAGTTCTTGTCGGGCAGGACCATGTTCACGGCCCAGGAGACGATGGAGATGATCAGGGCGCCGACGACCGCGGTCCAGAAGTTGTCGACGTGGAAGCTGAGGTCGAACTGCTTGGCCAGCCACGAGGTCAGCATCAGCATCAGCGCGTTCACGACGAGGGTGAACAGACCGAGGGTGAGGATGAACAGCGGCAGGGAGAACAGCTTCACCACGGGCTTGACGATGAAGTTGACCAGGCCGAAGATCAGCGCGACCAGGATCAGGGTGAGCGTCCGGCGGCCCATGCTGCTGCCGTCGTCCAGAGTGATGCCGGCGAGGAGCCAGATGGCGACGGCCAGGGCCGCCGCGTTGGCGAGCGTCTTGACTACGAAATTCGTCATGTGTCTGATCGTTGCAGAGAAGATCCCGGTGGAACATCGGCAGATCTGCTGATGGCAGTCGTACGAGAGAGCACAAGGGGCACAGCGAAGATGAAGGCCTTCCGGCTGGACGAGCTCGAAGCGGAGCGGGCCGTGAACGACGGCGCCTATCTGCAGTTCCTGCGTGAGCGGAACATGTCGGTCGGGCTGTACGCGCTCGATGCGGGGCAGAGCGACCCGCAGCAGCCGCACGGACAGGACGAGGTGTACTTCGTCGTGAGCGGCCGGGCCTCGATCACGGTGGGAATGGAGACCACGACGGTGGCCAACGGCAGCGTGGTCTACGTACCGGCCGGGGTCCCGCACAAGTTCCACCACATCACCGAGAACCTGAAGGTGATGGTGGTCTTCTCCCCGCCGGAGGCGTGAGCGGCGGGGGCCGGAATGAGGGTTGTGCGCCTGATCCCCCTAGGGGGCGGGTCAGGGGACTGCGGGGGCTTGTGGGCCCCCGCGGGCGTCCGTGGGCTCCTAGCATCGAAGCAGGAAGTCACGGACGAGGAAGAGGTTGAGGAACATGAACGGCATCCGAGAGACATTCGCAGGCATGCCCTGGTGGGTTAAGTGGGTCGCCGTTCCGCTGCTGGTGATTCTCGTCTTCGGCGGTGTGATCACCCACATCCTGGCGACGCTGATCGGATTCGCCTTCAACGTCCTGCTCTTCGTCGCCCTGGTCGGCGGCCTGGTCTTCCTCGTGAAGAAGTTCAGCGGCAGCGGCTCGAAGTCCTCGTCCAGCGAGTGGTAGATCGGCCCAAGCCGGTCGGTAACGGGATTAACCCAGGTGAGGGAACGTGACACGCTAAACCGCTCACATCGCTGGAATCGGCGGATAGAGTGGCAATCTGTGCCGTTACCTGGGCACCGAAAGCCGGTAATGCCGCCTCGACCCGCGGTTCTGTAAAGCAACTCACCGAGCACGACCCCCAGGAGCCACGGCATACGCGGGGGCGGCCCCCGCAGGGCGGGCCCCCCACGGCCTGCCGCCACGCCTGGGGGTGAGCTTTGTCTTCGGTTCACAATGCCGGTGTGCCGACGCTGATCGGTTCGGTGCAGCGGGCGTTGAGACTGCTCGAAGCGGTGGGCTCCCATAGCGAGGGAGCTCCGGCCAAGCAACTGGCGCGCGAGGCAGGGCTCCCGCTTCCCACTGCGTACCACCTGCTGCGCACTCTGACCCACGAGGGCTACCTGCGCCGGGAGAGCGGCGTGTTCGTCCTGGGCGACGCCGCCGGACGGCTGGCCGGTGGTGGACTCCAGCAGAAACGTCGCAGCATGATCCTCGACTCCCTCGCGCACTTCCGCGACGCGGTCGGGGCCCCCGTCTACTTCGCGGTCTACCGCGAGGGTGAGATCGAGGTCGTGGGCGTCTCGGACACCCCGGCCAACCCGGCCTGCGAGGAGTGGGCCGATTTCCGCGAGACCGGCCACGCGCACGCCATCGGGCAGTGCCTGCTCGGCCAGCTCGACGAGAAGACGCGCAAGGACTACCTCGACCGCCACCCCGTCGAGGCGATCACCCCGTACACCGTGGCCGATCAGCGGGCGCTGGAGCAGCGCATCGCGTCCTTCCAGCGGATGCAGCCGGTGACCGAGCGTCAGGAGTACGCGCTGGGCACGGTGTGCGCGGCGATCCCGATTACAGCGGGTGACACTGCTGCGACCATGGCCATTTCTCTCCCACTGCACCAGGAAGCCCGCTTGCTCTATGCGGTTGATCGGCTACGGAGTGAAGTAGGCGCGCTGTTGAGCACCCTCTCGTTCTCTATCAGTATCTGAAAACTCACTCCTTGTGATCTGCTGGCGCTTCCACCACTCTTGTCAAGAGGGCCCTGGGGGATCATTCCTGGCCACTTCCACAACAGCGGGGTAGGCAATGCGCGAGTCGGTACAGGCAGAGGTCATGATGAGCTTCCTCGTTTCCGAGGAACTCTCGTTCCGGATCCCGGTGGAGCTCCGGTACGACGCTCGTGACCCCTACGCAATCCGCCTGACCTTCCACCTTCCCGGAGATGCGCCCGTGACCTGGGCGTTCGGCCGGGAACTACTGCTGGACGGCATCAACAAGCCCTGCGGTGACGGCGACGTACACATCGCCCCCACCGACCCGGAGGAACTGTCGGACGTCCACATCAGGCTCCAGGTCGGGGCCGACCGGGCACTCTTCCGTGCCAGTGCGGCGCCGCTCGTCGCGTTCCTCGACCGCACCGATCGGCTGGTTCCGCTCGGTCAGGAGCGAAACCTGGGCGACTTCGAGGAGAACCTGGACGAGGCGCTCGGCAAGATCCTGGCCGAGTCGCAGCAGAACGAGCAGAACGCGGGCTGACGCGGGCCGACACAGGCCGATACCGGCCGACGCCGGCTGATCAGACGCACCACCGGCTCAGCGTGCCGACGCGCTGAGTGCACCGACTTGCCGCTCCCGACGACGGGTGGCGCGCACGGTCCGACCAACCGTGCACGCCGGTCCGCGCAACGGGCCACCACTCATCCTTCAGCGCTTGCGACGCCGGCCCCGGCCGCCGCGGGCCGGCCCCGGAGCCGCCCCGGTGGCCGGGGATCCCGGTCGGTCGGCAGAAACCACCAGTGCGGCCAGCGCCGTTGTCACGGGCACCGAGGCCACCAGGCCGATCGAGCCCACGAGGGTTCGTACGATCTCCTCCGCCACCAGTTCGCTGTTGGCCACGGAACCCATACTGCTGTTCGCGATCGAGAAGAGCAGCAGCAACGGCAGCGCGGCTCCCGCGTATGCCAGCACCAGGGTGTTGACCACTGACGCGATATGGTCCCGCCCGATCCGGATGCCCGCCCGGTACAGGCCGCGGGGGCCCATCGCGGGGTCGGCCTGGTGAAGTTCCCAGACCGCCGACGTCTGGGTGACCGTCACGTCGTCGAGCACGCCCAGCGATCCGATGATCACGCCTGCGAGCAGCAAACCGCTCATGTCGATGTTCGGGTAGAGCCCGTGGATCAGCCCCGTGTTGTCGTCGGTGTTGCCGCTGAGGAACGCCCAGCCGATGAACAGCGAGCCCAGCAGGCCGATCAGCAGCAGTGAGACGAGCGTGCCCAGGACGGCGACCGACGTACGAGCCGTCAGACCGTGGCACATGTAGAGCGCGATCAGCATGATGGCGCTGGCCCCGACCACCGCAACGACCAGCGGGTTCGAACCCTGCAGGATCGCCGGGAGGATGAAGAGGGTCAGTACGCCGAAGCTGACGACGAGCGCGATGAGCGCGAACAGCCCCCGCATCCGGCCGACCAGGACCACCGCGACGGCGAAGATCCCGGCGAGCAGCGCCATCGGGAACTTCCGGTTCACGTCGATCACGGAGTACTGGAGGTCCCTGGGGGCGTCCGGTGCGTAGGCGACCACCACCTCCTGACCGTCTTTCAACTGCCGTGGTGCGCCCGGCTGGACGATTTCGATGAAGGTGCGGCCCTTGTCCGGCCCGGTGCCGACCTCGATGGTGGCCTTCTTGCACTCACCGGTCTGCGCGGCCTGTGCCTCGCGGCCCTCGGGCGTGGAGGTGTCGCCGGTGGTCGGGACCTGGGAGGCGTTGACGGACTTGCAGTCGACCCGCGCCAGCGAGACGACCTTGCCCTGCTGGGTCTGGCGGTCGAAGCCCACCCCGGAGCGCTCGTGGGCGGGGGCACCTCCCGGCCAGAGCACCACCATGCCGATGAAGACGGCGGTGGCGAAGGGGATCAGCACGGCCGCGATCACCTTGCGCAGGTGCTTCGAGACGGGGGCCGCCGGACCGTGGCTGTGGGAGTGCCCGTGTGAGTGCCCGGGGCCCGCATGCGCATGGTCGGCATGACCTGTGTGACCCGTGGGGTCAGTGGGCTCGGCGGGAGGCTGCGGCGAGGACGTCACCGGTAGATCATCGCAACAGATGAGGGGGCCCACTGTTCAGCACGCCACACATGACGCTAGCGTGGGGGCACCTTTGCACAACGCGGGAGCTCGGAGCACCGGGCTGAGAGGGCGCTGATCACCGTACGCGCAGTGAATGCGTACGGGAAGAGGCTGCGTCGACCGCCGAACCTGTTACCGGGTAATGCCGGCGTAGGGAGATCAGGTCTCATGACCATTCAGGACGCACGCACGCCTGCCGTCAGCCAGGACACCGACGGCCAGACCGAGCGCCAGCCCGGCTGGCACAAGGGATACCTGGCGGGCTCCCGCCCGGACATCCGGGTGCCGGTCCGCCAGGTCCACCTCACCAACGGCAAGGACGTGACGCTCTACGACACGTCCGGGCCGTACACCGACCCGCAGATCGAGACCGACGTCCGCCGGGGCCTGCTGCCCCTGCGCGAGAACTGGATCATCGGCCGCGGCGACACCGAGGAGTACGCGGGCCGCCCCGTGCGCCCCGAGGACGACGGCATCAAGCACACCTCGCCCCGCGGTGGCCTCAAGAACCTCGACGCGGTCTTCCCGGGCCGCCCGCGACAGCCCCGCCGCGGCCGCGGCGGCGTTGCCGTCACGCAGCTCGCGTACGCCCGCCGGGGCGAGATCACCCCGGAGATGGAGTACGTCGCGATCCGCGAGAACGTCTCCCCCGAGGTCGTCCGCGAGGAGATCGCCGCAGGTCGTGCGGTGCTTCCCGCGAACGTGAACCACCCGGAGATCGAGCCGATGATCATCGGTAAGCGCTTCCTGGTGAAGGTCAACGCCAACATCGGCAACTCCGCGGTCACCTCCTCCATCGAGGAGGAGGTCGACAAGATGACCTGGGCGACCAAGTGGGGCGCCGACACGGTCATGGACCTCTCGACCGGCCGCAACATCCACACCACCCGCGAGTGGGTGCTGCGCAACTCGCCCGTGCCGATCGGCACCGTGCCGCTCTACCAGGCGCTGGAGAAGGTCGACGGCCGTGCCGAGGATCTGACCTGGGAGATCTACAAGGACACGGTCATCGAGCAGGCCGAGCAGGGCGTCGACTACATGACGGTCCACGCCGGCGTGCTGCTCCCGTACGTGCCGCTGACCGCCCGCCGCAAGACCGGCATCGTCTCGCGCGGCGGCTCGATCATGGCCGCGTGGTGCCTGGCGCACCACAAGGAGAACTTCCTCTACACGAACTTCGAGGAGCTCTGCGAGATCCTCGCGGCGTACGACGTCACGTACTCGCTGGGTGACGGCCTGCGCCCCGGATCCATCGCGGATGCCAACGACGCCGCGCAGTTCGCCGAGCTGAAGACGCTGGGCGAGCTCAACACGATCGCCAAGCGCCACAACGTGCAGACCATGATCGAGGGCCCGGGCCACGTCCCGATGCACAAGATCAAGGAGAACATCGACCTCCAGCAGGAGATCTGCGAGGAGGCGCCGTTCTACACGCTCGGCCCGCTGACCACGGATGTCGCGCCCGCCTACGACCACATCACCTCGGGCATCGGCGCCGCGATGATCGCCTGGTGGGGCACCGCGATGCTCTGCTACGTCACGCCCAAGGAGCACCTGGGCCTGCCCAACCGCGACGACGTGAAGACCGGTGTCATCACGTACAAGATCGCTGCGCACGCCGCTGACCTGGCCAAGGGTCACCCGGGCGCCCAGGAGTGGGACGACGCACTGTCGGACGCGCGGTTCGAGTTCCGCTGGGAGGACCAGTTCAACCTGGCCCTCGACCCGGACACGGCCCGGGAGTTCCACGACGAGACCCTCCCGGCCGAGCCGGCCAAGACCGCGCACTTCTGCTCCATGTGCGGGCCGAAGTTCTGCTCGATGAAGATCAGCAGAAGCATCACAGAGCAGTTCGGCGGGGACGACTCGGCCACGGATGAGGAGATCCAGGCGGGGATGCTCAGCAAGTCGGCGGAGTTCGCGGCCACAGGCAACCGGCTGTACCTGCCGCTGGCTGACTGACCTGCGCACATGAGGCTGACCGACGGCATTCCGGGGGGAGTCGTCGGTCAGCCTTGGTCGTTCTGCGCACTGATCTTCTGACGGTAGACCGTCCCGAAGCACACGGCCCCGGTTCCGCAGTCTGGAACCGGGGCTCTGGCGCGTCCAGAATCCGTTGGCGTCAACGGACAAAGGGGCCCTGTCCGGCTCTCCAGTCGTTGATGCGCTTGCGGATGCTTGGCACCATCGGGAGGGCGTCTATGGCATCCGGAGCGAACCAAGCCACCTCGAACGACTCGTCCGAGGTGCGTAGCGCTCCCCCGGTGGGTCGGCCCAGCAGGCAGATGGAGAACTCTTGCCGGACCTCGCCGTCGTCGTAGGCGAACACGTGCCCCGGGTTCGTGTAGGTCCCGACGATGCCCGTGATCTCGACGGTGATTCCGGTCTCCTCGAACGTCTCACGGACCGCGCAGTCTCCGATGGTCTCGCCTAGATCCATTTTGCCGCCGGGTAGGGCCCACATCCCGTTGTCTGTGCGCCTCTGCAACAGCACGTTTCCGCTCTCGTCTACGACGACCGCCGAAGCGGCCGGTACGAGGCTGTTGGCCTCAGGGGCGGTGGGGTCGTCTTCGTAGTCACGCCTGGCCATCGTTAGTGGTCTTCCTGATGTCGCGTCCTCGGCTCCACAGTTCCTCGACGTGTGCCGCGAAGCGGTCGAACATGCCGTCCGTCTGGCCGCGTCGCAGGTGCATCATCGGGGAATCGTGCCCGACTCTGCGCGCCAGAATCGGGGTCACGATCATCTCGTCATCGAAGCGGAAGACCGAGAGATTGACGTGACCAGTCTCGAAGCGGCTCTCGACGCCGGTGACGTCCCGCAGCTTTTCCAGCTCGTTCAACGTGACGGCGATGCGAGTGGACAGCGTTAGCGGCACGTCTTCCTCAGCCTCACGCGCCGCAGTGACCGGACTGGACGGGTCACCGATCAAGAATCGAACTCGACACCCGCTCTGGGCTTCGGTAGTTGTCAAGTCAAATGAGATGTTTGTGGTGCTATGAACCTTGTGGTTCGGGTTCTCTGCGTTTGGCTGGGTCGTTGATCCAGACCTGGCTGGGTATCTCGGGTGGTTTCGGTCGGCGGGCGAAGCGTGCGGGGTGGCGTTCGTATGCCTCGGCGAGAGCGACGGCCCGCTGGTCGCGGACCTCCTCTGCGGTGC